>JANQIJ010000235.1 GCA_028282185.1 Rhodospirillales bacterium | reverse complement strand
GGCGGAAATGCTGGGGGCGATGATGACTTCGGCGAACAGCTCGGCGACCAACGCCGCCGTGGCGCCGTCGAGGTCCCGATTGAAGGCGACGATGCCGCCGAAGGCGCTTTCCGTATCGCAGGCGAGCGCCCGCCGATAGCAGGAGGTCAAGTCTAAGCCGATGGCCACGCCGCAGGGATTGGCGTGTTTGACGATGACACAGGCGGGCTGGTCTGTGAATTCGGCGACCAATTCGAAGGCCGCGTCCGTGTCATTCAGATTGTTGAAGCTCAGCTCCTTTCCCTGGAACTGCTCGGCCGTGGCGATGCCGGGCCTTGTCGAACCGCCGGTATAGAATGCCGCCGTCTGATGGGGGTTTTCGCCGTAGCGCAGCACCTGGCGCCGCTCGCCGGCCATGGTCAAGCGTTGCGGGAACGTGTCGCCCAGTTGATCCGCGAACCAACCGGCAATCGCCGCGTCATAGGCCCCCGTCCGGGCATAGGCGCGGGCCGCCAGGCGCCGTCGGAAGTCCGCGGTCGTCGCGCCGGCGTTGGCCGTCATCTCGTCCATCAGTTCCTGATAATCGGCTGGATCGACAACGACGGTCACGTCGCCATGATTTTTGGCCGCGGCGCGGATCAGGGCGGGACCGCCGATGTCGATGTTCTCAATGCAATCGCCGAAGGCCGCGCCGGCGGCGACCGTGCTTTCGAACGGATACAGGTTGACGATCAGCAGGTCGATCGGTTCGATGTCGTGGTCGGCCATCGCCTTTTGGTGGTCGGAATTGCCGCGGATACCCAGCAGGCCGCCGTGAATCTTCGGCTGCAAGGTCTTCACCCGACCGTCCATGATCTCTGGAAACCCGGTGAAGGCGGAGACCTCGACCACGGGCACGCCCGCTTCGGTCAGGATCGCGGCCGATCCGCCGGTCGACAGGATCTCGACATTCCGGTCGGCGAGGAAACGGCCCAGCGTTGGCAAATCGGTCTTGTCCGAAACGGAGATCAAGGCGCGGTGGATCGTGGATGTCATGCTTGCTGGGCCTTCAGTTGTCCGGGTTTGATATCGGGGTCGGGGTCCGAATCGACGCTCGCCAGCCACGTGCCGTCAAAGGTGCCCGTGAACTCAGGCACAAGGTCCGCGACGATCGCGGATGCGGCGCGGGCGTCTCCATCGCGGCAGCCCTTGTCCAAATCGGCGAAGGCGGATTCAAGACGGTCGAGGGGTTGGACACGCGGCGTGGCCAGCAAAACCCCCGGCTGGTCCGTCGGCACCGGGGCTTCGTCGCCGTGGAAGATCTCTTCAAACAGCTTCTCGCCCGGACGCAGGCCGGTGAAAGCGATCTCCACGTCGCGGTCCGGAATCAGCCCGGCCAAGCGTATCATCTGTCGCGCCAGGTCGACGATCTTGACCGGCTCGCCCATATCAAGAACAAAGATCCGTCCGTCGGCGTCACGCCGGACGCCCAGCGCCGATGCCGATAGCACCAGCTCAACCGCTTCGCGAATGGTCATGAAATAGCGGGTCATGTCCGGATGGGTCACGGTCAGCGGGCCGCCCGCCGCCAGTTGCCGTTCAAACAGGGGCACGACCGATCCCGTCGAGCCCAAGACATTGCCGAACCGGACCGTGACAAACCGCGTGCCGCTCGTGTTCAGCGATTCCAAATCCATTGCCTGGCAGGCAATCTCCGCGAGTCGCTTGCTCGCACCCATGACATTCGTTGGATTGACGGCCTTGTCGGTTGAAATCAAGACCATGGCCACCACGTCCGCAGCCCGGGCACAGCGCGCGACCGTCAAGGTCCCGACCGCGTTGGTTATCAGTCCTTCAAGGGGGTTGGCCTCGACCAAGGGGACGTGTTTCAACGCCGCGGCGTGGAACACGAACTCCGGTTTTTGGGCAGCGAAGATGCGGCGGATCTGGACGTCATCGCGGACATCGCCCAGAATGGCACGGCGCGGTACGTGTGAAAAGCGCTGCGATAGTTCCAGGTCGATTTCATACAGTGCGAATTCGGACTGCTCCAAGAGCACCAACTCGGCCGGGTCCAGTTTGCAGATTTGACGCGCCAGTTCACTGCCGATGCTGCCGCCCGCGCCAGTGACCAAAACCCGGCGTCCCCGGATCAACGCGGCCATGGCGTCGCGATCCAATGGCGTTTGCGGCCTGCCCAACAGATCCTCGACCGCGATCGGCCGCAGCGTCAACTTGTCCCCCGCTCCGTCCTGAAAATCCGTGACCCGCGGCAGCCGGGCAAGGACCATGCCCTGACGGTCGGTTTCCGCGAGAAGCCGGCGAACGACGGCGCCATCCATGGCGTGGCGTGTCAAGACCACGCGGCGCGGTTGATCGGACGAACCATCCAAACGGTCGGTCACCTCGGCCAACTGGTCGACGGATCCCAGGATTTCGACGCCACGGATGAACTGCCCCACACGGTTCCGGCGTTCCGCCAGCAGTCCCACGACCTTGTATTCCGGCTGCTCTGTCTGGGCGAGTCCGCGGATAAACAGCTCTGCCTCGTCGCCGGCTCCGGCCAGCAGGATCGGGATTCGACGGTCTTCGCCCTCCACGGAAAGTGGCGGCATGCGTCGGTCCTTGATGATCCGATGAATGAAACGGGGTCCGCCGAGCATGCCGATCAGGAGAAACCATTGGATAAAGAACAGCGACCGCGGGAAATCCTCCAACCTGACCCAGATGAACATGGCAACGACGAACACAGCGATTGCCGCCGTTACGGCCTTGGTGATGGCCAGAAGATCGTTGATCGAGGCATAACGCCAGATCCCGCGGTAAAGCCCGATGAAAAAGAAGATCGCCCCCGCCTCGACAACGAAAAACGCGTTGGCGACCGCCATCACCCCGAAGGGCTTCGACCAAATATCGTCGCCCATGCGCAGATAAAGCGCCAAGGGAAAGGACGCGGCGGCCATGAAGATATCGTGGCCGAAAGCGATCCAGCCACGGGGAGGAATGCGCGCGATCCTGAAACCAAGCACGGCCACCTACCGGTCCATTCGGCGGAACCGCGTTCCGCTCTCCTGCTTGTACCACCAAATGGCGATAGCTCAAGCCCGAAGGCCCGGCGCGCCTCGGCGCCGGGCCCTGCATAGTGGGCGGTGGTCCGCCTGTATTTGGGGGGGAGTTGTGGCGGCGGGGCGTCAGCCGCCGCCAGGTCGACCGTGGCCCGCCAGGATAATGGCGAGCCCGCCGGCGACGACCATGCCGCCGGTGAGGCAGATCCAGGGATTGCCCGAGACCGAGGCGACGGCCAGGAGAACCAGCACGAGGTTGCCGGCAAAGATGAACCCGGCGACTTCGCCGTGGCCCATGCCGGTGATCACCGCCCGTTGATAAAAATGGCCGCGATGGGCCCGCCAGAACTTCTCACCCTGAACGACCCGCCGAACCAAGGTCCAGGTGGCGTCGAACAGGTAATAGCCAGGCAATACGAGGGCTGCCGCCCAGGCGCCGGACTGGGCCAATGACAACAGCAGCCATCCAATCAGGAAGCCCAGCGGCACACTGCCCACGTCACCTAGGAAAATGCGCGCCGGATGCCAGTTCCACATCAAAAACCCGATCGACGCGCCGGCCAGCGCGAGGCCGAAACCGGCCAGATCAGGCGCCAGCCCGCCGATCACGACCACGGCCGCGACGCCGAGCCCGATGGTCAGTGTTTCCACGCCGCTAATGCCGTCAATCCCATCCATGAAGTTGAACAGATTGATGAACCAAACCCAGGCGAAGCCGGTGGCCAGATGGCTGGCCGGCGCGGGGAGAAACTGGCCCACCGGATCGGCAAGCCCGGGTTCGATGAACAAGACCAGCGCCACGGCGACACCATGAGCTGCCAGGCGCAGGAAGGTTGGCAGGCCGCCCCTGTCGTCAAGGAATGACATAGCCGCCAGGAAGGCTGCGACGCCCAAGACCGCCACGACGGAGCGGTCGGCGATCGCCCACCACATGACCAGGAGGACGGGGATCACGAGCAGCCCGCCACCAACCGGGGTCGGCGCGGCATGACTGCTGCGTTCGTTGGGCATGTCCATCACTTGCCAGTGTCGCAGGACGGCGAGCAATGGTCGCATGCCGATCCCGACGGCAATCCCGGACGCGAGGAAGATCATGAACAGCATGGACAAATCGGAGAATTCGCTCATGGGCTTGTCAACCCGCTGTCTTGGCGTTGTCTGGCAGGCCGGCCAAGTATCGATAAAGGCGGCCGATCTTCTGTCCGACGACGGCGGCTGACAGTCGTTGCTCGACATCTTCGCGCGCCGCCAATCCCATTCGGCACCGGACCCCGGGGCTGAGCGCGAGGCGCTGAATGGCGTCGGCGAGACTTGCCGGGTCGCCAGCCGGGCAAAGCAGCCCCGTTTCTTCATGCCTGACCAGAGCGCGGCAACCGGGAACGTCGGTGGCGATCATCGGCCGGCCACTGGACGCCGCTTCCAACAAACTCTTCGGCAGGCCCTCTCGATAGGACGGCAGGACCGCGACATGCGATTGCGCCCAGATGTCGGCGATGTCGGTCCGCTCGCCCCACCATTCGACGAGGCCCTCCCGGACCCAGTCCTTGAGGTCGCCCTGGCCGACCGTCGTCGGGTTGGCGGGATCGGGCGCGCCGACCAGAACCATGCGAACGTCGACACCTCGCTGATGCAGGAGGCGGGCGGCTTCGACGAATTCGCCGACACCCTTGGTCCAGAGCAGGCGACCGACGAGCGTCGCCGTGATTTTCTTGGAGGCCGGCTCCGGGGTCATTGGAAACGCCGTCGTATCGACGCCCGATCCCGGAATCTCGAAAACCCGGCCGGCGTCGTGACAGATGTTCTCGTGAACGAATGTCTCGTCGTCCGCATTCTGGACCAGAAAGCGAACCCGGCGCGACGTTGCCAAGAGCCGCAGCAGCCGCAGGAACAATCGCCCCTTCCAGGGTGCGATGGGTGGGGCATCCGATCCGGGTGTGTCATGAAACAGGATACTCATGCCGGTAAAGGCGTTGAGGATGGTTGGGACCCCGGCGGAACGCCCGGCCAGCGTCCCGAACAAGATCGGTTTCACCGACACATTATGAATCAGGTCCGGCCGGAAGGCGCGGCAGATCGCGCGCAGCCGCGCCATGTAACGCAGGTCGGCGAGCGGCGAAAGGGTGGCTCGGTGGACCGGCGCCTTGAAGACTTGGATGCCGAGCGCCTCGATTTTCGGCGTCCCGGCGCTGCCTTGTGTCGCGACGGCCACCTCGAAGCCTTGGTCCAGCGCGGCGCGCGCCATAGGCAGGCGATGGCGCAGAAATGCCCAGTCTTCGGTAACGACAAAAAGCAGCTTTTTTCGTTGATTGCTGGTATCGGCCATGAGCCCCCGGTGGTGTGCCTTCGATCGGACCCGTCGCGGTTTCGGTCAGTCTGAAGATCTATTCAGATGCGCCAAAGATCGATGGCCGCCGGCCGTGTTTCGCGGTCCAAGCGGCCCTTGATATCGACCACCAGACCCCGGCCGCCTTTCAGCAGCCTGGCCGGCAGGGTCCAGCTCTGTGCCAGGAAGGACGCATGCGCCACGGCGAGGACGACGACGTCCGCAGCCGGCAGGGCGTCCGCCGCCACCAGGTGCAGGCCGAATTCGGCCTGCACTCCGCCTTCGTCCGCCATGGGATCGTGAGCCGCGACGCGGGCGCCCAGGCGTTGAAACTCTCTGATCATGTCGATCACCTTGGTATTGCGAACGTCGGGTACGTCTTCCTTGAAGGTGACGCCCAACACGGTCACCTGCGGCTGCGTCATGTCGTGACCGCTGGCCCAGAGCATCGTTCGCTGTGCGATATGTAGCGCCATGGCGTCATTGATCCGCCGCCCGGATAATATGACTTCGGGCTCATGGCCGACGACCTGCGCGCGATGGGTCAGGTAATACGGGTCGACGCCGATGCAGTGGCCGCCGACAAGACCGGGCGTGAAGGGCAGGAAATTCCACTTCGTTCCCGCCGCGGCCAATACGTCGCCGGTGTCGATATTGAGCTTTTCGAAGATCACCGAAAGCTCGTTCATCAAGGCGATGTTGAGATCGCGTTGGGTGTTTTCGATGACTTTCGCGGCTTCGGCCGTTTTGATCGTCGGCGCGCGATGGATCCCCGCCCGCACCACGCGGCCATAAGTATCGGCGATGATGCCGGTGGTATTTGAATCGCAGCCGGCGACGACCTTGACGATGGTTTCGAAGCGGTGCTCGCGGTCGCCCGGATTGATTCTTTCCGGCGAATAGCCGACGAAAAAATCCTGTCCATATGTCAGACCGGATTCCGCTTCCAGCACCGGCACACAGTCCTCTTCCGTGGCACCGGGATAGACGGTCGATTCATAGACGACGATGTCACCGAACTTGAGGATGGAACCAAGTGTCTTGGTTGCCGCCAATAGCGGTCCCAGGTCCGGGCGTCTGTCGGTGTCGATCGGCGTGGGGACGGTGACGATGTGGAAATCTGCGGCCCTCAGCGCCGCCGGATCGTCGCTCAGCGTCAAGTCGGCGTCGGCCAAATCCGCCCGCGCAACCTCGTTGGTCCGGTCGTGGCCTTTGCCCAATTCGTCAAGCCGGCCATGGTCGATGTCGAAGGCAATGACCGAAAGTCCCGCCTTGGCGAAGGCGACGGCGACCGGCAGGCCCACATACCCCAGGCCGATTACCGAAATTTTGCGGTCCGTCGACATGTCTGGCTTTTATTCCATTCGGCCGCCAGCGGCCAGGGCCTTGACCGCGTCGTAGGTCAGCGGCGTATCGATGGTGCCGCCGTCCGTGCTGGTCAATGAAAACACCCGGTCCTGCACGCCGTCGCCGGCGAGATGCACGATGCCCAGCGCTTGGTGCGGCGCATGCGGCTCGACCAGGCGCCCGACCGCCGCTTCCCACATCGGCAACCCCTTGCCGCAGAACCAATTGCAGGTCGCCGGCAAGAAGGTGGCCGGCACCTTGTCCTCATAGACCATGTAATTCATCGCCGTCTGCTCGGAAACGTGAGCGTAAAGACCGGTGGTCGCGCGCAACGGCGCCCAGCGGGTCAGCGCGCGGGTCAGGGCGGCCTGCCATATCTTCCAATGCGGCGCATCCGCGGCAAGCGCGAAAACGCCCGAGTTGAGGATGGGATTGCGGGCCAGGCGGTCGGCCACGCGCCAGCCATAACTCCATCGGTAGGCGCGGAAATTCTGGGTCCGGTGATAGGGCCTGGGTCGCTTGTAAAACGCAGAATAGGCGCGGTCCATCTCCGGTGTCACGGCAAGCAGGCCGCGCCTGGCGGCCGCCAGATAGATCTCCACCGCGTCGGGATCCTGGACCCAGGCGTCCGCGTCCAGCCACATGTAGGTGTCATGCCCCGGGAAGTAGCGCGGCAGGTAAGGCCTTGCGGTCATTGCCTTGAAGTAGGCGGGAAACCGGTCGCGACCGGGGAAGTCCATGTCCCATTCCGCCGCGGCCAAGGCGTCGACCAGGGGGGTCAAATCTTCCCGCTGCCCTGGCTCCAGGCCCAGGTCGAGGATCGACAGCGCCAGGCGATCACGCAGCCCGGCGTCGTTGATCGATTGCACGGCCTGTCGCAGAAGCGGGAAGTAGCCGGCATCGGCGGCGCAGATGATGGTTGCTTCGGCTGTCATTGTTGCCACCGGTCCCTGGCCGCCCACGCGGCGATCTCATCCGGTCGCGCAAACCAACATTCGGATTCGGCGAGCAGGCTCTCTATCTCGGACACGATGTCGGGAAAACAGTCATCCTGATATCCTGGCAGAAAGGCGTCGGTGTGCCAGTCCAAAATCACCAGGCCGCCGTTTCTTCGCGCCTCGTCAAGGAGGTCGCGAAACGCCTGTCTGCGCCCTGAGGGCGTGGTCGCCGAAAGATGCAGGGCCTCATCCATCA
Source organism: Rhodospirillales bacterium (assembly GCA_028282185.1). Taxonomy (GTDB): domain Bacteria; phylum Pseudomonadota; class Alphaproteobacteria; order Rhodospirillales; family Casp-alpha2; genus UBA1479. Next base: position 9,205 of record JANQIJ010000235.1, on the reverse strand, counting down.
CGGTCGGTGGAAGCTCGAACCCGCCGAGCGCCTTGCCGGTCATCGGATCGAAAGGGCGGTAGGGGTATCCGACGCCGCGGCGAAAGCCGGATGTGGCGTTCATTCCCAGGGACGTATCGTAAGCGAGACCGCATTCCTCGAACAATGTCCTCAGCGTGTCTTCCGGCCGCTCGGCGTTAAGTGACCAAAAATGGGCGCGGGCGCCTGTGGGCCTGTGACCGGTGACCTCTTCAAATCGCGCAATTTCGCGCGCCAATTGGCCCGGCGTCGCTTCCGAACGAATGCTGAAATGCAGGCCGAGTTCGCAGCCGGAATCAGTGAGCGACGCGGCGGACCGGGCCAGGTTCGGGTCACGGTAATCGTAATGCAGATCGTCCGCGTGGCCGTTCCGGTCGAAACGGCTCCAGGTGCCGAAGTACGTCGCGGAAACAATGCCCGCCCGACGTTGCCATTCGATCATCCGTTGCCAGGCGGTCAGACAAGGGTCCGCCAGGAAGGGCCTCGCCGCCAAAGAATAGAGACCCTTTGCCGATTGCAGCCCGGCCATGGCCAGGTTCCCGGATCGACCCAAATTGACCGCTTCCGCGAAATAGGTTCGCGGTCGGTAACGGTAGATGCGATCGCAGTCGTGGGTCAGGGCGACAGCCCAAGCCTTGCCCCGGGGCCATGGCGGGCGCGGCGGCGGTGGCGTCGTGTCGCGGCGCAAATGCTCGGTGATTTTTTTGGCGGCGATCTCGACCGGGCGATGTCGGTCTAATTGCCATCTGACGACGGCCTTATCCGGGTCCCGGTGGCGCAGGCCGTCCGGCGTCTCGGTCCATTCGTGCTGTCCGGTGACAAAGAAATGGGCGGTATAGACCCAGTCAATCTCTCCGCCCGCCAAGACGGCGCCCGCCGGCAGCATGACGCCTTCGCGCGAAACGGGCTGGTCATTCGATGAACCTACCCAGGCCCGGGGGTCGGCGGCGGCGAGGGTCGTCGTTGCCGTGACACCGTATCCCAGATCGGCCTCACCCTCTTTTTGATGCGAAGGCCAGCCCGCAACCTCAAGAAGTTGTCGCAGCGTCGCCGCGACAACCGGGCGCTTGTCGGCAAAACGGTCACTGACGGCGAACGTCAGGGGACGAGACATCTTGACGGCCCTTCGTGGCGCGTGTTCGCGGCGAACGCCCAGACGACAACCTTGCGTGTCAGAACTGAAAGTAAATGAACTGATGCGTCGGCTGAAGGAAGATAAAGACGAGCGCCGCCAGCACGGAAGCGTATAAACCGCGGGCGACGACGACGGCCCAATGACCTTCCGTTGCCCGTGGGAGGACATGGCATTGCACGGTCCAGACGAAGACATGCCCCAAAAAGATCAGGGCGCACCAGAGGTAGGCCTTGGGATCGATGTTGATGGGCAGGACCGCCCACAGATAGTCGCCTCCGATCAGGTGCCAGTTCAAGTAGGCGGACGGATCCAGCGTGAGGCGCATCATCTGCCAGCTGTCCTCAAGGGTTTCGGCCCGGAAGGGTATCCAGCCGAGCATGACAAGCGGCAGGGAAATCGTCCAACCGATCACCCGACGCCAGGCACCGCCCTGGGAGGACACCATGGCCGTCCATAAACGATGCAGCAGCACCAGGGCGGCATGCCAGAGCCCCCAGACAACGAATGTCCAGTTCGCCCCGTGCCAAAGACCCATGATCGCCCAGGTCAGGATCAGGGACCCGGTCCGGCGCGGGCCGCTGATCAGGTCGTGCGTTTCCGTCCGTCGCAGCCCGCCAACCGATCGGTCGCCGGCCCGCACCCCTTGCAACGGCAGGTACAAGTAGTCCCTGATCCAGCTGGATAGGGAGATGTGCCAACGTTGCCAGAACTCCCGCGGCGAGGCGGCAAAGTAGGGAAAATCGAAGTTCTTGGGAAAGCGCAGACCCAACAACCGCGCCGATCCTATGGCGATATGACTGTAGGCACTGAAATCGAAGTAGATCTGAAATCCGAACAGAAACGCCAAGACCCAGACGTCAAGAGCGCTGAAGGTTTCCGGCGGCGCCAGGAATCCCGCGTCGACAAGGCCGGCAATGTTGTCGGCGACGACAACCTTGAGAAACAGGCCGGATAGGATGAGCCACAGTCCGGCGCTGAGGTCCGTGGCCTGGAACTGGCGCGGCGTCTCCAACTGCCACATGACCTCGTTTGAGCGAAGGATCGGTCCCGCGACAAGCTGGGGGAACAGGGTCACATAGGTCGCGAACAGCACGAAATCGCGCCGGGCTTCCGTGTATCCGCGATAGACGTCGATCGTGTAGCTGATGCTTTGGAATGTGTAGAAGCTGATGCCGATGGGCAGGATGATCGTCCATGGAAGACTGATTTCCTCGAACCCGAACGCGGCGCCGATGCCGTTGACGTTGCCCAGGATGAAATAGGCGTATTTGAAGAAACAGAGCAGCCCCAGATTGCCGACGAGACTGATCGCGACCCAGGCCTTGCGACGGCCTTCGTCTTTAGAGGCCTGGATGCGCCCAGCCGCCACATAATCGATCACCGTGCTGGCCAGCATGACCGGGATGAAATCCCATCGCCAGAAGCCGTAGAATACAAGGCTCGTGGCAAACAGCAGATAGAGTCTCCGCCGCTGGTCCAGGCGCCAATAGAGCGCGACCACCAACGTCAGAAAGATCAAGTAGGTGAACGAATTGAAGACTATGGTTTCGGCCTCGGCACGACCCCATGGGTGGTCAGCGCGTCAAGCAGGGCGTCGGCCAGCAAGGCGTGGCCTTCCGCGGTAAAATGGGTGCCGTCCATAACCAGGGCGCCGTCTCCGCCGACCGTCTTGCCCCAGACCCTGTAGCCGCCGGGAACCGCGTCTTCGAGATTGACGAAAGCAGCGCCGTGTCGCGCCGCCAGGTCTTCGATCTCGCGCTTGAACTTTGTGTAAACGGCCGCATCGAAACGAAAAGGATGCTCGACGGGTCGGGGGGGCACGTAGACCAATACCCTGGTGCCGTTCCGGCGGGCGTCTTGCAGCACGGCCTCTGTCGCCTGGAGGTTAAGGGCATAACGCGCGGGCGGTATGACCCACTGCCATTTTTTGGTGTCCAGGCCCAAGATGAAGTTTCTTACCCTGAGGACGATTTGCTGCAGATCCCAGGTAAGGAGTTGAAGTTGGCCCTCCGCTTCGCGGCGCGCCTTGAACAGGTCGAACCGGGATTCGAGCCATTCGACGATGCTTGCTTCGGTCAACCTTTGAACCTTGCCGCTGGCGTCGGCCGTGTCCGCTCTCTCGCCCTGGTCCGGCGCCGCGCCGGCGTACCCTGACGCTGGATCAGCGGGGCCCCAGCGGGACAACATGGCGCGGCCGACCTCCGTGCGCGCCAATTCCCGCGCGACATCGTCGTTCCGCAGTGTGGCGGCGATGTCGTCGCGGACACCCTCATGGTAGAACCCTTGAAGCCAGGCGCCCCAAATCAGGAAATCCTGGGGCGTCTTTTCCTGAAGGTGGAGATACGTCAAGTAAAGTTCACGCGGGTTGGCGTTCGCGAAACTGAAGGTCATCAGATCGGCGCCTTGTGCCTTCAGTCCGTCGACCATCAGCCAGGGGCTGAGCCGCTGCCCGTCTTGGTATCCGTTGACACCATGGATTTGTGACCAGCCGAGCCAGGTGCCCTTGGCCCGGCCCGTGCCGCTTGCCTGGTCGGCGAGACAGTCTGCGGCGGTGGCAATGCTCCGGCAGTGAATCTGCCGCCCGTTGTGGGTCTGGTAGCGCGAGACGGTTCCTTCGCCCAGGCCGACTTCGTCGAAACGGGTCGTTTCGGCGCCGAACAATGCGAACACCAGAACAAGGCCAAAGATGACGGCGACGGTCAGCAGCCAGACGTCTTGCCAGCCTGGGGTCTCCGGCCTTGAACGATCCGCCGGGCGGTCAGTCATCAAGGGCCTTGGTGAACAGGTGATCGTCGATCACCAGATAATCGAGCCCCGAGTTCAAGAACACATCGATGGCATCCGTTGCGTTCATGACCACGGGCGAGCCGTGCAGATTGAACGAGGTGTTCAAAAGCACGCCGCGTCCGGTTCTCTCTCGATAGCGGCTCAACAGGCGGTGCATGTCCGGGTTCATTTCAAGACAGAGGACCTGCGCTCGGGCCGTTTCGTCATAGGGATGCAGGGCGCCGGGAAACTCGCCGCGCTTTTCCGGCCGGCTGTCGAACGTATGCATCATGTAGGGAGAGATGACGGGGCGAGGCAAGGCGCCGGAAACGCGTACATAATCCTCGGCGCAATCCTGGAGGATGATCGGCGCAAAGGGCATCCAGAAATCCCGCTGCTTGATCATCTTGTTGATCCGAGGGATGACGCCGGGAACCGCCGGATCGGCGAGGATCGATCGATTGCCGAGCGCCCGGGCGCCGAATTCCATGCGCCCCGCGCTGCGGGCGACGATCTTGCCCTGCGCCAGCAGGGCCGCTACCGTCTCCGCGGGGTCGGTCATCTTGGTTACGCCCGCCGCCCCCTGCGCACGATCAATGGCGTCCGCCATGCCGTTGCTCGCCGAAGGGCCCAGGTAGAACGGGCCCAGGCCCCTGTCCGGGAGAACCGACGGATCATGATCCGCTTGCGCCTGCCAGACCCCGCCGAAAGGCAGCGTTTCGTCGCCGCAGGAGGGAAAAACGTCGAAACTCTCGACCTCATCCAATTCGGCGATCAACTTGTTTGCCTTGACGTTCATGAACACCCCGCCGGCGGCAAGAACGCGCCCTATTCCGGTGCGTTTGATCGCCTGGCGGACCCAGTCGACCATCAGGTCTTCGCAAAACTTCTGCATGCCGCCGGCCAGAGAATCAAACCGCATGCCGGCGAAATCCCGGACCATGCGAGGTTGCAGGTATTCCGTCGATTCCGGCGTCTTGCGCTTGAACCGCAGGGGGCTTTCGGGATCGAGCCCCAGGTAGGAAGACAGGCAATCGGCGACGGGTCGCGCATAGGTCAAATCCGCATAGGGCGCCAAGCCCATCAGCTTGTATTCGTGTTCATGGGGGGTAAAGCCCATGAGGTGGGTCATGCGTGAATAGATCTGCCCAACGGAATGGCCATAGGGCGTCGACGCCAGCAGTTCCATTTGATTGCCTTCGGCGCGATAGACGTGGGAACAGTCACCGTCGCCGCCGCCGTCGAGCGTCATGATCAGGTAGGGCGACTCAGAGTCTCGACGCAAGCCGAAGTAGGCCGAAGCCGCGTGATTGGAATGGTGATGCGTCCGCCTGACCTGTTCCGGCTGGAATCCGTGATCCATGAGCAGGCCGGATACTTGCGCGTTCGACCGATCCCGTGCAACGGCAATCCGCATTTGCCGCAGCCAGGGCGTGTAGTGATAGGCGCGGCGCAGCGCGTCCTTAACGGCGCCCCGTGCGAGAAAGCCGGCGATCGTCTTGTCCGAATGGTCATAGGTGTCGAGGAACTGGCGGCGGGTGAACCGCGGGCTGTGCAGGTTCGACAGGCAAACGCCGCGGGCGTCGCGGGCCTCAATGCCCAATTCCTCAAGTGTGCGTTTGAGCGCCTGGTGGGGAAAGCCGGCGAACTCCTTTTCCCGGGTGATCCTCTCTTCCTGCAAGGCGAACGCGACCTCGCCGTCGCGCAGGGCGACGACGGAGGCGTTGAGCCCCTCGTTGATGCCGATGAAGATATCCGCCTTGGACAAATTGTGCCCCCGATCGATCCTATTCACGCCGGGCCGTTTCGGCAGGGTGCCGCCGATCGATGTATTGCAGATTGCAAGGCCTCATCGTTTAGAGATCGCCGGGCGATTAATCAAGCGGACGCGGCGTGAACTTTGGGCGTCGCCCGCTCAAGAACCACATCGGTCGCGGCCGCGCGGATGTCCCAGGAATGCGCTCTGGCGATGATCTCCCGGCCTCGCCCGCCCATGGCCGCCGCGCGCGCCGGATCGGTGGCCAGGTCGGCCATTGCCCGTGCCAGGGCGTCCGGGTCTTCGGCCGGGACCGCCAGGCCGCAGTCGTTGTCTCGAACCAAATCCGCCTGTCCCGGAAAATCGCTGACGATGGCGGGAACGCCACAGGCCAAGGTCTCGAATACCTTCAAAGGATAAAGGCCCGTCCCTGCCCGATCGCCGCCGGCGTTCTTTGGCACCAATCCGCATAGGCTGCGGGCGATGATACCGGGAAGGGCCCGGTAGGGCTGGCGGCCCAGGTAGTATATTCCCGCATCGGCCATCGCCGCCCGGTCCACGGTCGGGCGTTCGTCGCCGTCGCCGACGATGACAAGGTCAACGCCTTCGGGCCATCGGTTGCTGGCTTTGGCCGCCAAAAGGGTCGGGATGCCCTGCCACCGCGCCAGACCGCCAAAGAACAAGGCGTATCGTTGCGGCAGGGTGGGGGTCTCGGGCAGCGGGCGCGCGTCCGGATGGAACAGGTCCGTGTTGGCGCCATTGGGGACCACGTCGATTGGCGTGGCGATGCCCTGTGCCCGTAGCCAATCCGCCAATTGCGGTGTGACGGTGATGACATGGTCGGCCCATTGGTACTGCTTGCGCCACATCCAGGCGATCGCCCCCGCCAATGGCGCCGCCCAGGGATAGGCGATGGCGACGTCGGCATAGGGCCCATTGTTCTCATGGACAATGGGGGCGGCCCTGAGCCGCGCCCAACAGGCGAGGGGAAAAGCCAGGAAGTGGGACCGGACGTAGACGCGGTGGCCGTCCTCGAAACGGCGCATGAGGCGCCATTGAAGCCGCAGGTACTCCAACAACCGGCGTGCCAGGCCCGGTCTTTTCCATTTGTCCGAATAGCTTGGCGCGAACAACTCGACGGTCCAGCCGCGCCGTGTCAGGCCGGCGATGATTTCGTGAATATGGGCATAGGACGCCTGGCCTTCGCGCGGTGCCTCCAGGGCCAAGTATAGAAGATGCTTTTCCGCCATCAGCGCTCAAGAAAGGCGGCGATCGCCTGGGCGACCTTGCCGGCGGCGGCGCCGTCACCGTAGTCGGGGATGTCGCGCCGTTCCCCTGGAACTTGGTCCGCTGTCTGCCAAAGCCGGTTCCAACCCGCGGAGACCGTTTCGACCCACTCCGTTTCGTCTCTGAGCGTGATGCAGGGGACGCGGTGGAAATAAGCCTCTTTCTGCAATCCGCCGGAATCGGTCAGCACGCCGGTGCTGGCCTTCACCAGATGGGTCATTTCCAGATAGCCCAAGGGCTCCGTGACGTTCAGGCCGTCGAAGCCGATGCCGTGGCGCCCGGCCGCGGCCCGGGTCCGCGGGTGCAAGGGCAACACCACTTGGTTCTCGCGGTCCCGGAGAAAGCGCAGAATTCGGTTCAGTATTTCCGCGTTATCGGTGTTCTCGGCCCGATGGACGGTGGCGACTTCGTAAGTTCCCGGGGTCAGGCCCAGGCGGTCGAGGATCGAGGCGCCGGCGGTGTTCGCTGCCGCCTGCAGTGCCGCGTCGAACATCACGTCGCCGACCTGGTGCACGCCCTCCGTGACCCCCTCGGCCGCAAGATTGGCTGCCGCGGCCGGGGTCGGGCAAAACAGCAGGTTCGAAAGGTGGTCCGCGACCCGGCGGTTGATTTCCTCCGGTTGGGTTCTACGAAAAGAGCGAAGGCCCGCCTCGATATGAAACAGCGGCAGCCCCAGCTTGGCCGCGACGAGGGCACCGGCCAGGGTGGAGTTGGTGTCGCCGAATACCACCACGCCGTCGGGCGGCCGCGCCGTCAGGATCGGCTCGAGGGCGATCAGCATGCGTCCGGTCATGTCGCCGTGTCCGCCCCCGGAAACCCCCAGGTCGTGGTCGGGCGCCGCAAGACCCATCTGCTCGAAGAAAACGGCAGACATCTCCGCATCGAAATGTTGTCCCGTATGGATCATCACTTCTTTCATGCCGGCGTCCGCCAGCGCGCGGGAAACCGGCCCGGCCTTGATGAACTGAGGCCGGGCGCCGACGATGGTCGCGATGGTGAGGGCGGTCACGGGTTGACGGCGTCCTTCACGGCACCGGCGACCCTTTCTTGGTCCGCCGCTTCCAGGTAGGGGTGCATGGGCAGGCTGAGAACTTCGCGGCTGAGCGCCTGGGAAACGGGTGTCCCGGCCGCGGCCCTGGGGCAATCGCGATAGGCCGTCTGGTCGGAAAGGGCCATGGGGTAATAGACCGCCGTCGGAATGCCCGCTTCCTTGAGCCGCCCTTGGACTGCGTCCCGGCCCTGAATGCGCAGCGTGTATTGCGCCCAGGCGCTGACCGCGCCGGACAGCACCTTGGGCGTCACGGCGACGTTCGCCAACAGGTCGGTGTAGCGGTCCGCGATGACTTGGCGCCGCTCGATTTCGTCTTCGAAGATTTCCATTTTTTGCAACAACACGGCCGCCTGTATGGTATCGAGCCGCGCGTTCAATCCGACCGCCACGTTGTCGTATTTGTTGCCGCCCTGGCCATGCACCCTGAGCGAGCGCATCTTCTGAGCCAAGCCGGCGTCGTCGGTCAGCACCGCGCCACCGTCGCCATAACAACCAAGCGGCTTGGCGGGGAAGAAGCTGACCGCCGTCGCGTCACCGAAGAGGCCGACCCGTTTGCCGTCCAGGCTGGCGCCATAACTTTGCGCCGCGTCGGCGAGAAGCCTGAGGCCGTGGCTGTCGGCGACGTCCTGAAGCCCCGGATAGTCCGCCGGCTGGCCGAACAGGTCGACGGGAATGACCACCCGTGGTGTCAGGTCGCCGGCCCGGGCCACGGCGATCGCGTCCTCGAGGCTGGCCGGATCCATGTTGAAGGTATCGTTCAGGACATCCGTGAAGACCGGCGTTGCGCCGGTCAGGCTGACGACCTCCGCCGTGGCGGCGAAGGTCATGGCCGGAACGAAGACGGCGTCACCCGGGCCGATCTCCCAGGCCATCAGGATCAGCAACAGGGCGTCGGTGCCGCTTGAGCAGCTGACGCAATGGTTGGCCTTGGCGAAGGTCGCCAGCCGCGCCTCCAGTTCGTGAACCTCCGGGCCCATGATGAAGCGGCCGTGATCCAGGACCCGGGTGATGGCCTCGTCGATCTTCGCGCCCAGCCGGGTGCGTTGCGCCTGCAGGTCGATAAAGGCGATGGGTGGGGCGGTCATTCGACGATTTCTTCCAGTTGGCCGTCGCGATTGAGCCGGTAGCGGCGGTCTTCGCGCGGACAGATGAGGTCGTCGCCCAGTTTTTCCCCCGCGTGGCTGACCCAGCC
>JANQIJ010000229.1 GCA_028282185.1 Rhodospirillales bacterium | reverse complement strand
GGGCGTTCGATTTGAATTGTTTGGTCCGCGATTCCATGGCGGCTCAGTCCTCGCCGTCGCCGATTCCCGGCGCCGCGTCCGGCCCCGCCGTGATCCCGGCGAGAACCTCCGCGACATGACGAACCTCGATATCGGCGCCCCGGCGCTTCAGGCGGCCGGCCATGTTCATGAGGCAACCCAAGTCGCCAGCCAACAGGATATCCGCCCCCGTCGCCAAAATGTCGTCGGTCTTCTTGTCGACCATCCGTTCGGAAATATCCGGATATTTCACGCAGAACAAACCGCCAAAGCCGCAGCAGGTTTCCGCCAGGTCGCCTTCGACCAGAGTCAGCCCGTTAACCTTGTTTAGGTAGGCCCGCGGCTGCTCTTTGATGCCCAGCTCACGCAACCCGGAACAGGAATCGTGATACGTGGCCATGGCCGCGCAATCCACAGCCGGCAAGTCAACCCCGAGAACGCTTGACAGAAAGAAGACCAGTTCATGGGTCTTATCGGCCAAGGCCTGCGCCCGATCCTGCCAGGCGGGGTCATCGGCGAACAGGGTCGGATAGTGGTGCGAAATCATGCCGCCACAAGAACCGGACGGCACAACGACGTAATCGAACGGCTCGAAAGTTGCGATCATGCTCCGTGCGATGGTTCCGGCATTCCCGCTGTCGCCGGAATTAAAGGCGGGTTGACCACAACAGGTTTGGGTCTCGGGCACGGAAATCCGGCAGCCGGCCTGTTCCAACAGCTTGACCGCAGCGAATCCGACGCTGGGCCGCATCAGATCGACGAGGCAGGTCGCGAAAAGCCCGACATGCGGATTTTCGGGCGGTGACTTGGCAGGGTCCGCGCGCGGCGCGGATCGATCTACAGGCGTGGACATGGCGGATCAGCATGGCCGCGCCGACCTGCATTGGCAAGCGGCAATCGGCACGCGCCACTGGGTCCATCCGATCCGTCGCAGCATAGCGGTTGAATGGCGGGGGCGCACGGGCCGGGGCGCCAGCGGCTCACGAGGTCGGCCGCGACGGGCGTGGCAGGAACAGATAGTAAGACCCAATTTCGTTCATAAGGCCAGCGCGGCTTTCCGCCGCCTCGCCGAACCCCCAGAACAGATCACCCCGGATCGGGCCCTTGATGGCGCTGCCCACATCTTGGGAAACGACAAGACGGCGCAACGGTCGCTGTGACTGCGGGTCGAGGGGGTCCGTGGTGACGAGCCATAGCGGCAGGCCGAGCGGGATATGTTTGGGATCCACGGCGAGGGACCGGCCCGGCGTCAACGGGACGTTTTGGGCGCCGCGAATCGTGTCATCCTTGGCCACGCGAAAGAAGATGAAGGATCTGTTGCGCCGCATCAATCGCTGCGCCGCAAGGGGATTGCCACGCATCCAATTGCGCAAAGTGAACAGATTCACGTCTTCCAGCTTCATGATCCCCTGAGCCACCAATTCGCGTCCGATGGACGTATAGCGATGGCCATTGCGCCCGGAGAACGCCAAGCGCACGAAACTACCGTCGGGCAGCAACACCCGGCCCGATCCCTGAACGTGCAGGAAAAACAGATTGATCGGATCGTCCGTCCACATCAGCTCCAGTCGCCGACCGCTTAGAGCGCCCTGCTCAATGGCGCCACGGTCGAAATACGGCACCAGCCGGTTATCGACCAATCGTCCGGCAAGCTGTTCGCCCCGGCGGTCGGGATCGAAATTTTCCAGATCGACGACCACGATATCACGCGGCCGGGAATAGATCGGATAGACATATCGCTGACCACGCTGCCAACTGGCCCGCAACAAGGGCTCGTAATAACCAGTGAACTTGCCGTCCGACCGGGTATTCGCCGTCACCAGGTAGGGCTGGAAATTACGTTCGAAGAAGGCCCGCAGTTGGACATTGCTCTGCGTATCGATCTGGGTCGCGCGGGAACAGATTCGCTGCAGGTCGTCCATGGTGCCGTGTTCCGGTCGGTAGCCCAGGGCCCGGCCAGCCGGTTGCTTGGCCAGCGCCGGACAGGACGTGACGAACGCCCGCATGCCATCGGCCAGGACGTCCGCGGGCCAGCCGGGAAGGGCGCGATAATCCACGGGCGACAAGCGTGCCTCTGGCGCCGGTTCGGCGTCGGGTATCGCGTCACTGACCGGAATGACTTGATCGATCACCCCGCAGCCGGCGACGAGGAACGCGGAAACGACCAGGCCGGCAAGCGAGGTCAGACGGCGCGCCATGGGGCGCGGTCTAGTCGGCGCTATGGGTCGCAACCAACCTCCAGTTTGGATCGCGGGCCTTGGTGTCACGGGCGAATGTCCAGAAATCGGTCACGGTGATCACTTCGTTCGGGTTGCCTTCCGCAACCTGGCACTCCGAATCACGCGTCACGTTGATCTGTTCGGTGACAAACTTGACGGTGACATGGGCTTGCCGGCCCTCGACATAAGCCTCGACAATCTCAGCCGACTTGATGCCCACCAGGGTATCTTCGACGGTCAGCTCCTGATTCTCGCGATCGCGAATCGCCGCTTCGAAATCAGCATAGACACCGTCGTCCAACAAGGCGCCCAAGGCCTCCGTATCACCAGAGGCAAAGGCCTCGAGAATCATCTCAAAGGCGACCCGTCCACCGACCAGGAATTCGTCGGGCGAGAAATCCGGATCGGCAACCTTGATCTGGACCAATCCCGAGCCGACCGGATCATCGGCCCCCATGGCGGCGTCACCGGCCGGCTGCGCCCCGGGATCATCGCCGCGATCAGGCAGGGAGATGACGTTGCCGTCCGCCGCGTCGGGTTGCGGGCCGGTCTGGGCGTCTTCGGGCGGCATCGGCTTGAACCGGTCTCGATGGCCGCTGCCGTCATGGCCGTCGCGTCGGCCCAAGACGCTGCGCAGGCGCAGCACGAAGAACGCCGCGACCATGGCGAACAGAATAATGTCGATGAATTGAAAACCACCGTCCATGTCGAATCTCGGACCTTATCGCCGCCTGTGGGCGATTACCGGGTGGACCGACCGCCACCGCCCATGTTTAAACACTCTGGATCGGGGTGCCTTGCCTTCCCCGACCGAACCGTAGTCCGCGGCACAAGGGTAACGGCTCGCCAAGGTCAGGTCCAGCAAAGCCGTCATGGCGCCAGGAACCTGCCGCGGGACCCAGGCGGCGCATTCGGATGTCACCGACACCGCCACGCCCGGGTTACATAGTCCGCTGACGGATCAAGGACAAGGGCAAAGCGGCGGCCAGGGAGCGGACGATGGCACTCATCATCCTCTTGCTTTTCATCACGGTACCAATTGCCGAGATCGGTCTTTTCATTCAGGTTGGCGGCTGGCTCGGTCTTTGGCCGACCCTGGGAGTGGTCATTTTGACCGCAGTGATCGGCACCGCGCTGCTACGCCATCAAGGTCTGGGGGCGTTGCGTCGGGTTCAGGAAAGCCTAGCCGAAAACCGGCTTCCCGTCACCGAGATGTTCGATGGTCTTTGCCTTCTGTTGGCCGGCGCCCTGTTGCTGACACCCGGTTTCTTGACGGACGCGTTGGGCTTCACATTGTTCATTCCACCCTTGAGGGCCGGCGCCGCAAGGGCAATTGGTCGCTACATCTTGCGCCACGGCCAAGTCCATGTCCGCGGACACGACATGCCGCCAGGCGGCGAAGAGCCCGACGGACCGGTCATCGACGGCGACTTCGAAGAATTGGCGCCGGATGCAACCAAGATCACCGATTCGGGACCCGAAACCACGACACGCCGTCCAATCAACGGCGACAAAACGTAACGCAACCCGTCGTCGTCCTTCGCGGTTGTTCCCGGGAACAATCCGTGGTAGCCAGCAGGCCGCCCCAGCAATGGAGAGATTGATGAGCGAAACGACGCCGGAACCGGATCAAGGATCCGCAACACCACCGGAGAACGCGGAAGACAGCGACAGAATTCCCCTGGCCGTCCATGGCCAGTATATCAAGGACTTCTCCTTCGAGGTCCCGGGCGCGCCGAAGATTTTCGTCGAAGCGCCGGCCGGACAACCGGAGATGAACCTCAATTTGGATGTCCAGGTCGAGGGGATATCCAGCGAGATCTTTGAAGTCGTCCTGGACATCAAGGCAGAAACCAAAGTTGCCGATCAAACCGCCTATATCCTGGAACTCAAGTACGCGGGTTTGTTTTCCGTCAATGTGCCGGAAGAGCATCGCGCGGCGATCCTGTTCGTCGAATGCGCCCGCTTGCTGTTCCCCTTTGCCCGTTCGGTACTCGCCGATGTCAGCCGAGAAGGCGGCTTCCAGCCCTTGATCCTTGGACCCGTCGACTTCGCCTCGCTGTTCGAGCAAAACATCGAAAAAATCCGCGAACAAACGGGCGGACCCGCCGATTAGGATCCCAGCAGGACGGCACCGGCTGCCGGGCCCATTAGCTCATCGACGCCATTCGGCCCCGTCACGCATCGAGCCATATGGGATTGTCCAGTTTTTCGATGAACGCGCGATGGGCCGCGATTTCATCGGCGCTCGGTGCGTGCGGCCGTGGCGGCCTCGGCGCGGCGGTCGTTGTCGCCTCTGGCGTCAGATCGGCCGCCCGATCCGCGGCCAGGCCCAAATCCGTTTGCCGGCCGCCAATCAATTCCAGATACACTGCGGCCAAGAGCTCCGCATCCTTCAGGGCGCCATGCAGGTCGCGATGTGAAATGTCGATTTGAAATCGCTTGCATAGGGCGTCAAGACTGGCCCCAGCGCCAGGGAACTTGCGCCGGGCCAGAACGACCGTATCGGTCGCCCGCGCCATATCAATGGCCGGCCTTTTGAGGCGCGCCAGTTCAGCGTTCAAGAACCCCATATCGAAGGCCGCATTGTGGATTATGAGACCCGCATCGCCGACAAAGTCGAGAAACCCGTCGGCTATTTCGGCGAACACAGGGTGATCGGCAAGGAAAGCCTCGGACAGGCCATGAACCTTGAAGGCTTCCGCCGGCATGTCCCGTTCGGGATTAATGTATTGGTGATAGCGTGCACCGGTCGGCACATGGTTGACCAATTCGACGCAGCCGATCTCGACCACGCGGTGTCCCGAGAGGGGATCCAATCCAGTGGTTTCCGTATCAAGGACAATTTCCCGCATGGCGGTTCTCTCTCTCCCAGGCGCCACGGTCGCTCAAGTATCTAGGCTTGGCCTTGCGGACGCCAGTTGGGGGACGGTGCCCAGACCCGTCCGTCCGTCCTTGTCACCGATCCGACGACATCTTGCAAGCACCGCCATGTCAAATTTTTCCCCAGGCCCGACGGAACGACGAAGTCGGCGCGGCGCGCCTTCTCTGCCGGAACCATTTGCCGGGCCAGGATCGCGCGCAGCTTGTCGGGGGTCATACCGGGGCGGGCAAGCACCCGACGCTTTTGGATCCTGGGTGGGCAGGTCATAACGCAAACGGCGTCACAGCGCCGCTCGGCCCTGGTTTCGAACAACAGAGGAATGTCGAGAACGACCCGTGCTGCGCCGCGCCGAGCAGCGGCGCGGAGAAATCGGCCTTCCATATCCCGTACCATGGGGTGAAGAACGGCCTCCAACGAGGCCAGCGCCTGCAGATCGTCGAACACCCGCCGGCCCAGCCGCACGCGATCGACCCGGCCGTCCGGCACAGCTTCGGGAAAGAGGTCGGCAATTGCCGGCACCGCCCGACCGCCCGGTCCAGTCAAACGATGGACGGCAGCGTCCGCATCATGCACCGCCAAGCCAAGGCGACGCAACATCGCCACCGCCGTTGATTTGCCGGTGCCGATCGACCCCGTCAATCCGAGAACGAACATCACCGCCCTCCGATGTGTCGCCGTCGGCAAATCATCCGCCCACCAGCTTCGCCAAGACACGATCGCGGAGCGCGTCCGTGACTTCGGGTTCACGCCCGAACCATGTGCGAAATCCCGGTCGCGCCTGATGCAACAGCATACCCAACCCGTCGATCCAGGGGTTGCCACGATCCCGCGCCTGGGCCAGGAGAGACGTAACCAAAGGCGCGTAGACGATGTCATTGACCAGGGCATCGACTGGCAGGGCCGTCAGGTCGAGATTAAGCGGTTCCTTCCCCATCATTCCAAGGGTCGTTGTGTTGACCAATAGGTTGGCCCCTTCCAAAACCTGCGCCCGGCGGGACCAATCATCGACGGACAGGCAGCCGGCGCCAGCCACCGGATCGGCGTCCGAAAGATCGGCAATCAGGGCCTCGGCCCGTTCACGGGTTCGATTGACCAGACGAATCTCCGGAACCTCGGCATCAATCAGCGCGACGACGACCGCCCG
This sequence comes from Rhodospirillales bacterium, assembly GCA_028282185.1. Lineage (GTDB taxonomy): Bacteria > Pseudomonadota > Alphaproteobacteria > Rhodospirillales > Casp-alpha2 > UBA1479. The sequence goes on along the minus strand of JANQIJ010000229.1, from coordinate 9,162 downwards.
GGCCGCGCCGCCCGCACCCAGCACGACCGCCGGGCCACTTTCAAAGGACCAACGTCCCGGCGCACCCTGGACAAGGTTTTCGTGAAAACCGAAAGCGTCCGTGTTGCTGCCGTCGAACGATCCGTCGGGCGCCACGGTGATCGTATTGACGGCACCGATCCGCTGTGCCGCCGAATCCAAACGGTCAACGGCGCGGAACGCCGTTTCTTTGTGCGGCAGGGTAACGTTGACGCCCCGAAACCCAAGCTTGGCCAAGGCTGATAAGGCCGTTTCGAAATTCGCCGGTTCAACCGCCAACGGCACATAGGCGCCGTCCAGGGTAAATTGCTCCAACCAGTAACCATGCAGTACCGGCGATAGGGAATGCGTCACGGGCCAACCCATGACGCCGGCAAGCCTTGCACCCCCCGTGATGATCATGGCGGTCTCCCTCGTTTCTTGCGGATCGCTGATTAGGTCAGCAGTCCCGCGGTTTCGTCGGCGCCATCGCGCAACGCCGCCAGCAACGCCAGCAGCGGCAACCCCAGGATCGTAAAATAGTCGCCTTCTACTTTTGTGAACAACTGGCTGCCCAGCCCTTCCAGATGATAGGCGCCAACGGAACTGAGGATCGCCGGCCCGGCAACGGCGAGATAACCATCGATCGCTGTCTTGTCCAGGGACCGCATGGTGAGCCGCGCGCGAGCCGTATGGCACCAAACATCCCGACCATCGCGCACCAAACAAACGGCGGAAACCAGTTCGTGGTCGCGGCCGGAAAGTTGTGCCAAGGTTCGTGCGGCATCGGCCATGGACCTGGGATGCGCCAATGTTTGATCCGCCAGTTCAAGCATCTGGTCAGCACCGACCACCAAGTGCCCCGGATGGCGGGCAGAGACAACATGGGCTTTCTTCAAGGCCAAACAAAGCGCCGTTTCTGGTGTGTCCAGCCCGTCCGCCCGACATTTGGCTTCGATCACCGGTTCATTAATGTCCGCCGGATCGATCATCGGGTCCAGACCGGCAGCGATCAACAGTCGGGCACGAACCGCGCTGCCCGATGCCAGGATCAAGCGCTTGCCGTTGGCCGCATCAGCGTTTTGGAAGCGAGGAACTGTTTCAACCACGGGACATCGTTGCAACCACGGACCGTTCTCCGGTGCTATATCAGGGGCGGGGCGCCGTCCTCGCGCCTGCGGTTCAAAAGCTGCATCACGTTGGCCGCCGTTTCTTCAATTGATTTACGCGTGACATTGATGACCGGCCATCCTTGTTTGGTGAAGATTCGTCGGGCTTCGCTGATTTCCTTGGAAACCATGTCCAAGTCGACGTAATCAGTGTTCTCATCCCGGTCCAATAGCTTCAAGCGTTGCCGCCGAATTTCGACAAGACGTCTTGGGTCTTTGGTCAAACCGACAACCAGAGGGTCACTGAGCTTGAACAGGTCATCAGGCAATGGCACGCCGGGAACGAAGGGAATGTTCGCTGTTTTAATTCCCCGATTGGCCAAATAGACGCTCGTTGGTGTCTTAGAAGTTCGCGAAACGCCAACCAAAACCACATCCGCGTCATTCAAGTCCGTGGTCGATTGGCCGTCGTCATGACTAAGGGCGAAATGCATGGCTTCGATCCGATCGAAATATTCTGCATCCATAACATGTTGTCGACCGGGTCGGGCCCGCATCTTGGCGTTCAAGTAACCACCCATGGCCAGCAGAACCGGATCCAGCACGGGAATATGCGGCACCATCAACCTGCGACAACCGCCTTCCAACCGTTGACGAATATCATCATGAACCAAGGTGTAAAGAACCATCCCCGGCAGTTCGCGGACGGCGGCCAGAATTTTATCAACCTGTTCTTCACTACGTACCATGCTCCAGACATGTTCTTGCGGCTGGACACCTTCGAACTGGGCGATACAGGCGCGGGCCACAAGACCGACGGTTTCACCCGTCGAATCGGAAATCAAATGAAGATGAAACGCCTTCACGGTTGGGATAACTCCGATATAACGCCGGGATGGTTTGAGCATGAACTGTGGACATCCTCTGATATCGACAGTCCAGAGCGTTTTGTATCCTTTGTTCAATAACGGATACACAGGCAAAAATCCGCTGTAAAACGGAAATCAACAACCATCCGTAACGTGGACATCTAATTAAACCATCCGAGTTTTCCCCATGTTCCAACTTATTATCATGTCGAAGAGACAAAGGACTGACCATGGATACAGACCTTTGTTCAGACACAATACACAATCGAATTTGATCCAGCGGACGCAGGCCGGCATAGACCATGAATATCCTGTGTATCGATTTTATCCCCGTCACTACATGGACCAACTACAAAAACTAATTTCTTTTAAAAGACTTGTTTAATTGATTTAGGACGGCTGGTAATCCAGGGTCACGGTCCTATGTCGGACATGAAGAAGAACTTACAGACCTCGGTAAGGGCCGGATCAGGATCCGGCAAGCGGCCAACAAAAGGAAGATGACCGTGCGAAGATTTCTCGAACCCTTTCACGGAACGGCGATTGATCCGCCACCTGTCTGGTTTATGCGTCAGGCTGGGCGTTACTTGTCGGAGTATCGGGAACTTAGGGTTCGGGAAACAGATTTCCTGACCTTCTGTTATACGCCGGACCTGACGGTGGAGGCGACGCTGCAACCGATCCGCCGTTACGGATTTGATGCGGCGATTTTGTTTTCCGACATCCTGGTCATACCGGATGCGCTGGGTCAGAAGGTTACCTTCGAAGGAGGAGTCGGTCCCGTTTTGCAAGAGATCGAGGGGCCGAAGGATTTTGCCCGTTTAAGCGTCGACCGATTGGAAGAGCATTTGGCCCCGGTCTTTGAAACCCTGGTTAGATTGCGCAAGGAACTGCCATCGGAAACGGCGTTGATTGGTTTCGCCGGATCGCCCTGGACATTAGCGTTTTACATGGTCGAAGGCCGCGGCGGAGTAGACGGTGGAAAGTTAAAGCGCATGGCCTATGCGGCGCCGGATGAATTCGCGAAGCTCATGGGTTTGTTGGAAAAGGCGTTGATCGCATATTTGTCTCGGCAGGTGGCCTCGGGTGCTGAGGTACTTCAACTGTTCGACAGTTGGTCCGGTATTGCCGATGAAACGTTGTTTCGTCGTTGGGTGATCGAACCGACAAAACGCATCGTCAAGGGCGTGAAGGAATGTCATCCGAATGTTCCCATCATCGGGTTTCCAAGGGGTTCAGGCGCCCTGGCAACTGCCTATGCCTTGGAAACGGGTGTGAATGGTCTTTCACTGGACAGCCAAATGCCATTGCAGTGGATCCGTGAACAGATTCCCGATGACATCGTCCTGCAAGGCAATCTGGATAACCAATTGCTGATCACCGGGGGCGCCGCATTGGATCAAGAGGTCCGCCGTGTTCGTCAAGTCATGTCCGGGCGGCCATTTGTCTTCAACCTGGGTCATGGAATTTTGCCGCCGACTCCTCCTGAAAACGTTGCCCGCGCGCTCTCTGTTTTACGCGAACTGAAGGCGGACTGAATACGATGGCTGAAAGATGCGCCGTCGTCCTGTTCAATCTTGGTGGTCCGGACCGGCCTGAGTCCGTTGAACCGTTTTTGTTTAATCTGTTCAATGATCCGGCGATCATCGGGTTGCCGACGCCTTTTCGCTGGTTCTTGGCAAAAATCATCAGTCGCCGCCGAGCGCCTGTGGCGCGGGAAATTTATGCGCATTTGGGGGGTAAGTCGCCACTGTTGGAACAGACCATTGATCAGGCCAAGGCGTTGGAAACGGTTCTCAACGTGGATGCCGAACAGAATTTTCGGGTCTTCGTTTGCATGCGTTACTGGCATCCCATGAGCGAAGAGACAGCACAGGCCGTCAAGAAATATGCGCCGGACCAGATCGTCTTGCTGCCGCTCTATCCGCAGTTTTCGACGACGACCAGCGGTTCTTCCTTAACTGATTGGTATCGGGCGGCAAGCCGCGCGGGACTGGCGGCACCGGTGCGAGCGGCCTGTTGTTATCCTTTGGCGGAAGGCATGATCGCGGCACAGGCACGACTGGTCGTGGCGGAACTTGATCGGTTACCGCCACAGAATGAGATGACGGGACCACTGCCGCGGGTTCTGTTTTCCGCCCATGGGTTGCCGAAAAAAGTGATCGATGGCGGCGATCCTTACCAGTGGCAAGTCGAGCAAACGTCCGCTGCCGTGGTTGACCGAATGATCACGAACGGCTGCGCCGGATTCGAACCGGTGGTCTGTTATCAAAGTAAGGTCGGACCCTTGGAATGGATCGGGCCATCGACGGAAGAAGAGTTGGAGCGGGCCGGACGGGATGGTGCCGCTGTCGTTGTCGTTCCTATTGCTTTCATTTCAGAACACTCGGAAACCTTGGTTGAATTGGACATCGAGTATCGGGAATTGGCTGACGCGGCAGGCATTCCCGCTTACCACCGGGTGCCGGCGATGGCGTCCGCGCCGGAGTTCATCGACGCCTTAGCTGAAATCGTTCGGCGGACCGAAAAAGCGGAGCTGGTCTGCGCCTATCCGGAAGGGCCGCGGTTATGCCCCGCGGAACGCTGGAAGTGTCCGGTCGATATTGTGTGAGACGATGACACAAGCCGATGCTTGAACTGACTGCCGAAACCTACGCTTGGGTCAAGGCACTGCATGTGATCGCGGTGATTGCCTGGATGGCGGGGCTGCTCTATCTACCAAGATTGTTCGTCTATCACGCGGAAGCGGAACCGGGCTCCGACAAGGCTGAGACCTTCAAGGTCATGGAACGGCGGCTGCTGCGTGCGATCATGAATCCAGCGATGATCGTTTCCGTGGGAGCCGGCTTGGTGTTGATGGCGGCTTCCGGGCCGGCGTTGTGGGACAGTCTTTGGTTTCCCTTTAAGGTTGTGGCAATTGTTGGATTAATGGTTTCGCACGTTTATATGGGCAAATGGCGGCGGGCCTTCGCGGAAGACCGCAATACGCATTCGACCAAGTTTTATCGGGCTATGAACGAAGTGCCGACGGTCTTGATGATCGTTATCGTCATCATGGTGATTGTCCAACCCTTCTGATGCGTAATGGTTCGTCCGGCGCAGTCTTTGGGTCAACGATCCTCCACAAAAACTTCAATTGACTTGTTTTTCCGCTTTGGTTAATCATCGCTCCGTGTCGAAGCGGACGGCATGTGTTTCGCAAAAGCGGCCTTGCTACAGGTCTTTGTCCCTCCCCAGGTCCTCTCCTATAAAGCCGCCCCAAGGACTTCCGGATAGGTCCGCATTCCCACCTCACCAATCGGCCAGTCCCGCTCATCATCCGCCGATGCCCGATAGACTGCCCGGGGTGGTCGACCCCTGATTGCCAGCCCCATGCGACGCTCGCGCCGGCGCTCACCGAACGACATTCGAACCGCCTCCCTCTGACCCAGAATTAAACAGCTAGATACGATCCCGTCATGAACCTGAAAGAGCTCAAACAGAAATCTCCGGCAGATCTTTTGGCTTATGCCGAAGAATTGGAGATCGAGAATGCCAGTTCCTTGCGCAAGCAGGACATGATGTTTGCCATTCTGAAACAGTTGGCCGAGAATGAAGTCGCGATTTTTGGCGATGGCGTGCTCGAAGTACTGCAAGACGGCTTTGGGTTTCTGCGCTCGCCGGAAGCCAACTATTTGCCTGGCCCCGACGATATTTATGTTTCGCCGTCACAGGTTCGGCGCTTTGGTTTGCGGACCGGAGACACAGTCGAAGGTGAGATTCGCGCGCCGAAGGACGGAGAGCGTTACTTTGCCCTGTTGAAGGTCAACCAGATCAATTTTGGTGACCCGCAAGCGGTGCGTCATCGGATCAATTTTGACAACCTGACGCCGCTCTACCCGGAAGAGCGCTTGGTGATGGAGATCGAAAACCCGGAGCATAAGGATCCGACGTCACGGGTGATCGACTTGATCTGCCCGATTGGCAAGGGTCAGCGGGCGTTGATCGTCGCGCCGCCGCGCACGGGTAAAACGGTGATGTTGCAGAACATTGCTCATTCGATCGCCGAGAACCATCCGGAATGCTACTTGATCGTCCTGTTGATCGATGAACGGCCGGAAGAAGTGACCGACATGGACCGGTCGGTCAATGGCGAGGTGATTTCCTCTACCTTCGACGAGCCTGCCACCCGCCATGTACAGGTCACCGAAATGGTGATCGAAAAAGCCAAGAGGTTGGTCGAACACAAAAAGGACGTGGTGATCCTTCTCGATTCGATTACCCGGTTGGCCCGGGCTTATAACACGGTCGTGCCGTCGTCTGGCAAAGTGCTGACCGGCGGTGTCGACGCCAACGCGTTGCAGCGTCCGAAACGGTTCTTCGGCGCCGCGCGCAACATCGAAGAGGGGGGGTCGTTGACCATCATTTCGACCGCGTTGATCGATACCGGCTCGCGCATGGACGAAGTGATTTTCGAGGAATTCAAGGGGACCGGTAATTCCGAAGTCATCTTGGATCGGAAGTTGTCGGACAAGCGGACTTGGCCGTCGATCGACATCACCAAGTCGGGTACGCGAAAGGAAGAACTGCTGGTCGATAAGGGCGTCTTGTCGAAAATGTGGGTCTTGCGGCGGATCTTGATGCCAATGGGCGTCACCGATGCCATGGAGTTTCTGCTTGAGAAACTGAAAGACGCCAAAACCAACAACGACTTCTTCGACAGCATGAACAGCTAAAATTCATACGATGGCGGAGATCTTCGTCAAGTAACCACCCGGCGATGCAGGTTATGTGGCCTGTTGGCCCAGAAACATTCCGGTATAGCCCTTTTCAGGGGCGCCCAAAGTCGTTTCAAACACCAGTTGGCAAATTCTCATATCCTTCCGCAGGATGACATCCGTAGGCCCGTGGTTGACAATTTCAAGTTGAATTTGACCTTCGAAGCCTGCGTGGATGATCGGCGCCGTGACATGAATTCCAATTCCTAAACGCGCCAGGGAGCTTTTGCCTTCAACGCGTGCAGCAATGCGTGAATGTGTTGGTAGCTTGATCCACTCTGCGGTCCATGCCAGTAGCAAATGCCCACGTTTCAGTTCCAACTGAGGATCACAAGATACCTGTTCTGTGATCATGTTTTGGATTTTGTGGAATTTGAAACCCGGTTTTCCTGGGTCGAGGCTTATTCCCGCATCAACCTCAGCGTTAAAGCAGCGAGCGATTGAAGCAAGGGTAAGGTCAACAGCAGTCGAACTAAAGGCTTCCTCAATTGGTTGAGGAATGATTTCGATCTGTTTTTTGGTAATTGCGAGTTTAATCTCGCGATCCGTTAAAATCACTTAAGCCGTAACACTGGATGTCGGCACCCAAACTCGCCAAAGGCCCGATGATGTTTCTCGGGGAAGCTCAACAAGAGATCTGTCTTCTTGTTGGAGAATGGGGTGCCCCACATCAATTGTGTCTCCCTCAATTGACCTGCCGTGAAGCACAACTTCTTCGCTTATACCTGTTGTCGTCTTAATTTCAACGATTACTTCCCCTGGTCCAGGACCTTCGGAGAGTTGCGTTACTTGAATGCGCATCAAGACACCCCTGTATGATGTTAATTCATTTCTTGGGGCAACCAGCTTGTCCTCCCTGACATGTACTGGTGCACCCGTGAAAGGTATCACCAATAATAAAAACTTGCGACTCAAGGCACAATAATTAAAAATCGATTTAAATTGATTTTTAATTATCTGCTATGGCTGATTCACACAAAAGACAAAGAGGTCGTCCACGGAATCTCAGTGACCCAATTCCGTTGCATTTGCATGTGCCAAAAGCACACCATGAATTTTTGAAACTTCTTGCTAAACGCGGACGACTTGGTGTTACCACGGCAGAAGTGGCTACTCATGTTCTCATACGAGAACTAGACGTCTTATTTAAGGATGGTTATCACGATCTCAAAATACCCGAGGACTGAAGATTTCTTATTGAACAGGCAAAAAGAAACGCTGGCGGTAGGGATCGCCGGCGTTTCCTTTTGTCGGTCAGGGCTGGGCCGGGTTACGGGATCAGCACCGTCGAACCCGTGGTCTTGCGGGCCTCCAGGTCGCGGTGCGCCTGGGCCACGTCCTTCAGATCGTAGGTCTGATTGACGTGAATCTTCACCGTGCCGTCGGCGACCACCTTCATCAGCGCGTCTGCGCCCTCGGCCAATAGCTCCGGGGTGGCCGTATGGGTGCCGAGCGTCGGCCGGGTTACGTAGAGTGACCCCTTCGGCGCCAAAATGTTCGGGCTGAAGGGGTCGACGGGGCCGGAGGCATTGCCGTAGGTGACCATGACGCCAAAGGGGCGGAGCGAATCCAGAGATGCCTCGAAAGTCACTTTGCCGACGGAATCATAGGCGACGGCGATGCCCTCCCCGCCGGTGAATTCGCGGGCCTTCTCGGCAATGTTTTCCGTCGTGTAATTGATCGTATGCTGCGCGCCGGCGGCTTTGGCGATGTCCGCTTTCGCATCGGAGCCGACACAGCCGATGACGATGGCGCCCAATGCCTTTCCCCATTGGCAGAGGATCTGGCCAACGCCGCCCGCGGCAGCATAGACCAGAATCGGATCGCCGGGCTTTACCGGGTAAGTCCGGTGCAACAGGTAATGGGCGGTCATGCCTTTCAACATCATGCCGGCGGCGGTTTGGTCTTCGATGCCGTCGGGCAGTTTGGCGACCTTCCAGTCGGGGATTAACCGTTCTTCCGCATAGGCGCCGGGCACCATGGGGTAGGCGACCCGGTCGCCCTCCTTGACGGCGGTGACGCCGGCGCCAACGGAAGTGACGATTCCGGCGGCCTCCATGCCGATGATCGCCGGGAATTCGTTTAGAGGATAGAGGCCCGAGCGCATATAGACGTCGATATAATTCAACCCGCATGCGGTTTGCTTGAGCTTAATCTCACCAGGACCGGGATCGGCGACGTTGACGTCCTCGTATTTGAAAACGCCGGGACCTCCGGTTTCGTGGATGGTGACTGCTTTTGTCATGAATGGCTCCTCGGAATGCGATAGGGGTTCGTTTGGGTGATCGCATTTTGTCGTCGCGCAACTTTGGCGGCAAGGGTGAAGGAGGGCTAGGTTCAATCGACATTCAGGATTCACATATCCTTTGATGTGTGATTCAAGGATCTCCAGCTTTGTTTTTCTGGAGGTTCGACGATGGCCAAACGGTA
>JANQIJ010000197.1 GCA_028282185.1 Rhodospirillales bacterium | reverse complement strand
CTGGACCAATTCCTGTCGCCGACGCTGAAGCGGCTCCTGCCCGATCCGGCCCGGTTCCGCGACATGACACGGGCGGCGGAAAGGCTCGCCGGCGCCATCATGCAGGGCGAATGCATCGGCGTTTTCGGTGATTACGACGTCGATGGCGCGACGTCTTCGGCCCTGCTGACCCGGTTCATCCGAGCGGTCGGCGGGCGCAGCCAGGTTCATATCCCCGACCGGATTCGCGAAGGTTACGGCCCCAACGCGCCGGCGATCCTGGGCCTGCGCGAGCGGCACAAGGCTTCGGTCGTGGTCACGGTCGACTGCGGCACACTCGCCTTTGAACCGCTGCAGCAAGTCCGGGATCAAGGGGTCGACGTCATCGTCGTCGACCATCACGCCGCCGAAGCCACCCTGCCGCCGGCCTTGGCCGTGGTCAATCCGAACCGCCTGGACGAAGCCCCCGGGTTTGGCCAGTTGGCGGCGGTCGGCGTGGCGTTTCTCTTGGTCGTCGCGATCAATCGGGAATTGCGCCGCGCCGGTTGGTTCGCCGGCCCGGATCGAGAGGAGCCGGACCTGCTGTCTTGGCTCGACCTGGTCGCCTTGGGCACGGTCTGCGACGTCGTGCCGTTGACCGAACTGAACCGTGCCCTGGTGATCCAGGGCTTGAAGGTGATGGCCCAGCGGCGGTCGCCCGGCCTGCGCGCGTTGGCCGACGTCGCCGGCATTGACATCCGCCCGACAGCCTATCACCTGGGGTTCGTGCTGGGACCAAGGGTCAACGCCGGCGGTCGGGTCGGGGCCGCCGACCTGGGCTATCGACTGCTTTCGACCGAGCACGAGGACGAGGCCTGGGATATTGCCCGGCGGTTGGACGGGTTCAATCGGGAACGCCAGGAAATCGAGGCTCAGGTCTTGCTTGAGGCGCAGGACCAGCTTGACGGCGACGCGATGCCGGCTGCAAGCCCCTTGGCCTTGGCCCATGGTGAGGGTTGGCACCCGGGCGTCATCGGAATCGTCGCCAGCCGCCTGAAGGAACGATACAATCGACCCGCCTGCGTGATTTCCTGGGATGGTGCGCGCGGCGTCGGTTCGGGCCGATCGGTCAAGGGCGTGGATCTGGGCGCGGGGATCATCGCCGCGCGCCAGGCGGGCCTGTTGGAAAAGGGCGGGGGGCATGCGATGGCCGCGGGGTTCACGGTCACCCGAGAGAACCTTGCGGCGTTTCGCGAGTTCCTGGGCGCGCGCATCGCTGACGACCTTGGGGACCGCGGCCTGGCCGCGGAACTTATGATCGACGGTGTCGTCCGTCCCGACGGCGCGACCATCGAACTGGCCGAAGCCCTGGCCGCTTTGGGGCCATTTGGGGCCGGCAATCCGGAACCTCGCTTCGTGATGCCCGATACGCGCCTGGACTACGCGGATCTTGTCGGTGCCGACCATGTGAAATGCCGCATTGCCATGGATGGGCGCGGGACGCTCGACGGCATCGCCTTTCGTGCGATGAACTCTGCCCTTGGCCCCGCGCTGCTGGACCATGCGGGGAGGCGTTTTCACCTGGCCGGGAAGATCCGGTCGAACACCTGGAACGGCCGCACCACCGCGCAGTTCCAGATCGAGGACGCCGAGCCCGTTACCCAATAAGGTCTGGCCGGCGATGGGTCGGGGAGGGCCGGGGGGCGCGTCGATCGCCGTTTTCGGCCTCGGTTTCTTTCACGAGGCCCTTGATTTTGCCGGACGGGGCGGCTACCAAGTGCGGCCTGGACCGATCAGGCCCTGCGTCCCCATCGTCTAGCCAGGCCTAGGACACAACCCTTTCAAGGTTGAGACACGGGTTCGAATCCCGTTGGGGACGCCATTTTACACATCTCACGGCAATTCGCTTCGCTCATGCCTCCGATGGGGCGCGCCGACCGCGCGGCGCCCGCTTGGGCGCTGGGCGGAGGGTTCGAAGTTTCTCCCTCTATCTCCGCCACCTCCTTTCGGATGCAGATCACGCCGATTGTGCTTGGCGTTGTCCAAGATTGTCTGGCATATCTGGCCGTGCCGGCCGGCTTCCCACCGATAGACAAACCAAGAAACCACGGGGGGTCCCCATGGGGAGTGAAAATCTAACCCTTTCCCATTTTCTCTATGAAGATGTCCGCAGCGAACCTCAGGCTACGGGGGAACTGGCGTCTCTGATCAACGACATCGCGGCGGCTTGTAAGGCCGTCGCCGACTTGGTGAACCACGGCGATTTGGCGGGTAACCTGGCCGGAACCGTCGGCCAGAACGTACAAGACGAGACGCAAAAAGAATTGGATGTTCTGGCGAACGAAACATTCTTGGCTTGGACCCGGCGGGGCGGCCAGTTGACTGGCCTGGCTTCCGAAGAAATGGAAGAACCCTATTGCATTCCGCTGGATGAACCCCGCGGCAAATACCTCTTGGTGTTCGATCCCCTGGACGGATCGTCGAACATCGAAATCAACGGTCCGGTCGGCACGATTTTTTCGATCCTGCGGTCACCCGACCCGACCCGCCTGGCCTGCAAAGAGGATTTCCTTCAGCCCGGCTCTGCCCAGATCGCCGCGGGCTATGTGCTCTATTCCGCGTCGACGACACTGGTGCTGACGCTTCAGAACAAGGGCGTGAGCCGCTTTACCCTGGACCCAGGCGTCGGCGAGTTCGTCTTGGTCGAGCGCGACATGCAGGTCCCCGCTACGGCCAAGGAATTTGCGATCAACGCGTCCAATCGGCGGCACTGGGAAGCGCCCGTGAGCCGTTACATCGAGGAATGCCTGGCCGGCAAGGAAGGGTCCCGCGGCAGGGACTTCAACATGCGCTGGATCGCGGCGATGGTGGCCGATGTTCATCGATGCATCTCCCGCGGCGGCGTCTTCATGTATCCGATTGACGAAAAATGCCGGGCCAAGGGCGGACGCCTGCGCCTGTTGTACGAAGCCGGCCCCATGGCGATGATCGTCGAACACGCGGGCGGTCGGGCGTCGACCGGCCGTCAACCGTTGATGGACGTGGTCCCCGAATCGTTACACCAACGGGTGCCGGTGATCATGGGATCGGCCGAAGAAGTGGAGATTTTGGACCGCTATCACGCCGAGGCGGACTAAACACCTAGTATGGTCAACCGACGTGACAGATCAACGACGGTGGCCTTTCAGGAGCGACGCAGATGCCGACCAGCGAAAAGATATCCTTCACCGGCGCCTTGGGCGAGACCTTGGCGGCCCGGCTGGACCGCCCGGACGGGCCGGTCAAGGCCTATGCACTTTGGGCCCATTGCTTCTCCTGCACCAAGGACGTGTTCGCCGCGTCGCGCGTCGCCCGGGCGCTGACCGACAGCGGCATTGCCGTGCTGAGGTTCGATTTCACGGGTCTTGGCGCCAGCGAGGGCGATTTCGCCAACACCAATTTCTCGTCGAACGTCGGCGATCTGGTCGCCGCCGCCGATTACATGCGCGCGAACCTGGACGCTCCGGCCATGCTGCTGGGCCATTCCTTGGGCGGTGCCGCGGTTTTGGTCGCGGCCGGAAAGGTGCCGGAAGCCAAGGCCGTGATCACCATCGGCGCGCCGGCCGATCCGGCCCATGTGGCGCATCATTTCCAGGATTCGATTGAGGAAATCGATGCCAAGGGTGAGGCCGAGGTTCTGCTGGTTGGGCGGCCCTTCCGCATCCAGAAACAGTTCATCGAGGATATCAATTCCCAAAACATGGGCCAGGCGATCGGCGGTTTGGGCAAGGCGCTGCTGGTCTTTCATTCGCCGGTCGACGCCACGGTGGGCATCGAAAATGCCGCGACCATATATACGGTGGCGAAGCACCCGAAGAGCTTTGTTTCCTTGGACGACGCGGACCACCTTTTGACCCGAAAGGCGGATGCCGAATACGTCGCCGCAGTGATCTCCGCCTGGGCCGGGCGCTATGTCTGCTTGGACGGCGATGACCTGCCGACCGAACCGGTGGCGCCGTCGGCCCAACCCGGGACCGTGGTGGTCGAGGAAACCCGCCAGGGCAAGTTCCAGAACGTGGTTTCCGTTGGCGGCAGACACGTCCTGTTGGCCGATGAACCGGTCGATGTCGGCGGCTTGGACACGGGTCCGGGACCTTACGATTTCCTGCTGACGGCGCTTGGCGCCTGTACCGCCATGACGATCCGCATGTACGCGGATTTCAAGAATCTGCCGCTGGAAAAGGTCCGTGTCATCCTGTCTCATGACAAGATCCATGCCGAGGATTGCCAGGATTGCGAAACCCAAGCCGGAAAGCTCGACCGCATCGTCCGAGACCTGCATTTCGACGGCGCCCTGTCGGAGGAACAGAAGGCCAAATTGATGGAAATTGCCGACAAATGCCCGGTCCATAAGACTCTTCATTCTGAGATCGTCGAAGAAAGCAAACTCGTTTAGTCGGTCGCGTTCGACTGATCCGCGGCAACCGATAATGGGCGAGAGGCGCGCCCAGAAAACGTGGAATGGCGCCAGAGGCGTTCTTAAATTGGGGCGTCAGTCACTCCCCTGGTTGTGCCGGCGTCAAGCGTGAGGCACACTTTCCAATCAATGATCAAACCAAAGCCACGGATCGCCGCGATGGGCTGCGCCGGACAAAGCGGCATGGCCGGCGCCGGCGTATGGGTTTCGGCCGCCGTTGTTGCGTTCTGGGCGTTTCTGGCGCCCTGGCCGGCCGCCGCGACACCTCAGGCGGAACTCTTGACGGAATTCAACCCGCCCGCGCATTGCGGCGGTGCGTCGCAGGCATGCACCTGGCAGCTGACCCTTGGCGGAGAAATGGAAGACAAGGCCTATGCCGTCGCCGCCGCCCAGGGAGCCGGCGTATTCGTCGTCGGTCATACGCGTTCCTTTGGGGACTTGCGATACGACGGCCTCGTGGTGCGACTTGGTCCCGGCGGTGACGTTATCTGGCAACGGGTGATCGGCGGCCCTGGGTCGGATCAGCTTTATGGCGTGATCGCGACGCAAGACGGCGGCGCCGTCGTCGCCGGCCATTCGGGCGCTCGGGGGGGCGTTAAGGCCGATGCCTGGGTCGTTCGGTTCGACCGGGGCGGCGTCAAAAGGTGGGCCCGGCGCCTCGGCGGCCCGGGCGACGACCGGTTCCGCGCCATCGCGGCAATGCCGGACGGTGGTTTCGTGGCCGCGGGGTTTACGCGGTCCTTCGGTGTCGGGGCGGACGATGCCTGGGTTGTCAGGTTTGACGGCGACGGACAAACGCTTTGGGCGAAAACCTTTGGCGGCGGCCTGGATGATGGGGCTTTCGACGTCACCGCCGATCGCGCCGGGCGCATCACCGTTGGCGGTTTCAGTCGATCATCGACCACCCGAACCTTCGAGGCTTGGCTGTTCCGGCTGACCGACGAGGGAAGCCTGCAATGGCAAAGGCGTTTCGATCTCGGGTCATTCAATTCCGTTTCGGCGGTCACGGCGACGGCGGATGGCGGCGTGCTTGCCTTGGGCGTTGCCGGCGGAGAACGGCTGGCGCAGGAAGAAAGTTGGGCCGCCCGGTTCGATGGCCATGGTGCGATGTTGTGGCGTCGGTCCTTCGAGGGGGCGTTGCGGGAAACCGGGTGGGGCGCGACCACCACCGCCGACGGTGATTTCGTCATTGCGCTTGCCAGCAGCTCGGGCGGGCGGGGCAGTGCCGACGCGCGGCTTTTGCGGCTTGACCCTGACGGTCGCCGCCTATGGGAACGCGTTTATGGCGGGGCGCTTTGGGATCGCCCCGCGGCCCTGGCGGTCATGCCCGACGAGACCATTGTCGTCGGCGGATACACGACGACCCGTGGCGCCGGGTATGAGGATTATTGGGTGTTGCGCCTCGACGCCGACGGCCTGTTGCGTTAGAGCCGGCATCGCCGGGTCCGGCGGACGCCGCCCAGAAACGCGGGGGCAAAAACGCCGCGCCGTGGTCTTGCCACCCCCATTGCGCGCGTAGAAGGTCCTCCGTCGCCACCGAAGAACAACAGGCAGCCGTGCGTGTCTTTGAGCGGCCGCGCCATGGACGACGACGGTGAAGCTCTCCGTCGGATACGAAGTGTGTTCTTCGAAGCCGAGAACGGGACCGTAGAAACCGAGCGTCCGCCGGATGTCCCTCACCGGCGCGGTCGTCGCGGTCCGTTCGGTCATCGGCGCGTCTGGCATGGGAATGTCCGCCGTCAACCCGGCAACCAGGCCCAGAAACGCCCCGTCGTGGCCAAGAGAACCGTGATCAGGCCGAGCACCAGGTTGGTCGCGATGATCTTGCGGATCGTATTCAGTTGCGCCGCGCCGGTCGGCCAATCTTCGGCCTGGACCGCCTGTTTGAACGTCCGAAAGGGCGCGTAATACAGGTAGAGGAACAGTGCCACCATCAAAAGGCCCAGCCCGTGCATCCAATGGACATGGATCGGCGCTGTCGCGAACCCCGTGAACAATTGGGCGATCAGCAAATACCCGGTGAGCGGCAGCAGGATTACGGCCGCCCAGACCCAAGGGAAGAACTTGACGAAAACCGCGTCCCAGAACTTCAAGCGCTCTGGCGGCGGGCTGAGACCGCCGACCACCGGGCGCAGGATTTGATAGGCAAAGAACATGCCGCCGACCCAGATGACGGCAGCCAATGCATGCAGCGCGGTGGCGAAAGCTTCGATCACGTGGTCCGGTTCCTGGGCATAATGGCTGGGATTATTGCTTGGTAATCGCGGCGTTGGTCAGTTTATCCAACGTGCCGGCCATCTTCGCCAGCACCTCGTTGACCGTGTTGCCGTGGCGTTTCGCCAGGTAATCGGGGTCGTTGTAAGCGATCCAGCTGCCGCCGTCGTCTTCCCAGGCCAACAGCTTAAGCGGCAGGTCGATGGCGATCGACCGGGTCGCTCGCATCAACGGCGTGCCCATTTTCGGATTGCCGAAGATCAATACCTGTGTCGGCGCCATGGTGTGGCCGACCCTGCCGGCGCCGGCGGCATGATCGATGCGCGCGAAGACGGTGATGCCTTTGGACTTGGCGATCTTTTCGAAGCGGTCCAGGGTTTCCACGGCGCCGAATTGGCTCTTCTTGACGATCATGCCCTCGCCGGCGGCGGCGGTTCCCGCCGGGATGGCAAGGCCGAGGCCAAGGATCAAACAAACGGTCAGCACCGCGTTTCGGGTGAAATGGCGCATGATGGGGGTCCTCTGCGGCAGCGTTTCTGTTGATTGGCAGTTAGAATACGCCATTCCTCAGGGCCCTAGTGAAAATTTCGTGATCTGAACAGGCTGTCCAGGCGACGCGGCGAAGCCTCGCCGGCCCGTGCATCGATGGCGATGGACGTTTTGCTGCCCCTGGCC
>JANQIJ010000203.1 GCA_028282185.1 Rhodospirillales bacterium | reverse complement strand
TTGCGCGCGGGTCATCTCTTCGACCTTGGTCAGGTTCTCGGCGGCGGCCTTGGTCGCGTTGACGGCTGTCTCGAAATTCTCTTGGTAGGTGGCGACGGCCTTGTCAAAACCGTCGATCGCGGCTTCGCGGGCCTTGTCGGCCTCGGCCTGGGCCACGCCGATCAGCTTTTCCTGTTCGGCCTTGGCGGTGCTGACCGCTTCCAGGATGGTTTCCCGGACGGCGGCGAAGGGGTCGTTCACGTTCGTTTTCTTGGTAGCCATGGTCTTTCTCCTGTTTTCCCATATTTGGCGAAACGGGCTGATTTGGTGGCCCAAAGATCGGCACCGCCAAATCATGTTGCGATGCAATATCGTCAATATGCCCAAGAAAATAAAGGGTGTCAACAAATTTTTGTGCAGTGCACAAATTTAATTTCGCAAATGCAAAATTCAATATTCCAAAGTCCTTTGACTGGGTCTGCGGGGCGTGCGGCCTTCTATCGTCGATCGTCGCCTGACAGAATGCCCGGACCAGGCAAGAAGGAGCATCGCCATGAGCCAAAGAGCCGTTCTCTGGCGCCCCATGTACGATCCGTCCGGGCACGACCTTCTGCGCGACGCGGGGATCGAGCCCGTGGTCGTCGACACGCCCGACGCGGCCCAAGTGATCGCCGCCCTGGGCAAGGCCCAGGCCTTGTGGGTGCGCACGCCCGAACGGGTCACGGAAGCCGTGCTCGACGCCGCGCCGGGTCTGGTCGTGGTCTCGACGTCCGGTTTCGGCACCGACAACGTCGCCATTCCGGCGGCGACGGCGCGGGGCATCCTGGTGGTCAACCATCTGGGGTTCGGGCGGACGCCGGTGGCCGAGCATTCGATCATGCTGATGATGGCCTGCCTGAAACGGCTGACCTGGGGCGACGGCGCCGTGCGCGACGGCTCGGCCTGGTCGCAGCGCCAGGGGCTTGAGGTCTTCGAGCTTGAAGGCCGCACTGTCGGCATCGTCGGCCTGGGGTATATCGGGTCCGAACTGGCGCGCAAGCTGCGCGCCGCCTTCAACTGCACTGTCCTGGCTTACGACCCTTATGTCGATATGCGGCTCGCCCAGGCGGTGGGCGCCGAGATGCAGGCCGACCTTAAGGCCATGCTGGGCCAATGCGATATCCTGGCCATGGCGGCGGAACTGACCGACGAGACGCGGAACATGATCGGTGCCGGCGAATTGGCGGTCCTGCCGGCGGGCGCCGTCGTCGTCAATGCCGCCCGCGGGCAGTTGATCGATCTCGACGCTTTGGACGCCGCCCTGGCGGACGGCCGCATCCGGGCCGCCGGTCTCGATGTCGTCTTTCCGGAACCGCTGCCTGAAGACCACCCGCTGTTGGCCCGCGACAACGTGGTCTTCACGCCCCATACGGCCGGGGTTACCAAGGAGGCCTCGAAAGCCCTGGCGCAATCGGCGGCGCGCCAGATCGCCACCGCGCTGAAGGGTGAAATGCCGCCCTTTCCGGTCAATCCCGAAGCCTGGGGGACACGGAATTCCCGCCGGCCCGGTTGACGCCGCTGGCCGCAAGGCCCTCCGACGCGCCCGTCGATCACGCGATGATACAACGAATTGCGCGCTCGGTGACACGGGCGAGCGATTCTCACTTGCATTGATTCCGGAAATTATGCAACAAAACGCATAATTAATAGTGAAAACGCAAAGTTTGACATCCGACCTCGGCGGACATGCAAGACTTCGAACAAGCTTTCGCGACGGCGTTCCAGCTGTTGCTCGGTGGCGATCCGGTGTTGATGGAGATCATCGGCCTGTCGCTGCGCGTCAGCCTGACCGCCTTGCTTGCCGCCGGTTTGCTCGGTCTGGCGCTTGGCGCGGGCCTGGCCGTCGCGCGGTTTCCCGGGCGCGGCGCGGCGATCATCACGGTCAACGCCTTCATGGGACTGCCGCCGGTGGTCGTCGGCCTGGTCATCTATATGCTGTTGTCCAACGCCGGGCCCTTGGGCGCCTTCGGCCTGCTTTACACGCCGACGGCGATGATCATCGCGCAGGCGGTGCTGATCCTGCCGATCATCGCCGCCCTGTCGCGCCAACTGATCGAGGACCTGCACCGGGAATACGCCGAACAGTTCCGGTCCTTCTGCGTGCCGCTGCATCAGGCCATGCCGGCGTTGCTGTGGGATGCGCGCTATTCCTTGCTGACCGTCATGCTGGCCGGGCTTGGCCGGGCCATGGCCGAGGTCGGCGCGGTCATCATCGTCGGCGGCAACATCAGCCATTTGACCCGGGTGATGACCACGGCGATCGCCTTGGAGACCTCGAAGGGTGATCTGGCGCGGGCCTTGGCGCTGGGCATGGTCCTGTTGCTGATCGCGCTATTGATCAATGCCGCGGTTGCCGCCCTCAACGCCACGGCGAAACGGCAAGCCTATGCCTGAGCGCCCCGATATGCCCGGCCCCGGCCAATCCGCGTCCGACCTCTGCGGCGCGGCCACCGTGGTGGCGTTTCCGGACGGCGTCGCTGCCGCGCCCGACGCGGCCCCGACCGGGGCGCCCGGCGGCGGCTTGTTGCCCTTGGAATTGCGCGGCCTGACCTATGAGGTCGACGGCACGGTCTTGGTCAAGGACGTCGACCTGACGGTCCGGACCGGCGGGGTCACCGTGATCATGGGGCCCAACGGAGCGGGTA
>JANQIJ010000127.1 GCA_028282185.1 Rhodospirillales bacterium | reverse complement strand
GGTGGGATCCGGATAAACCCGGCGACCGCGTTTTCGCGCAAACGCTTCGGCGTCGCCGCCTTGGATAGGGACGCCAGGGCGACGAACCAGGCCTTCGGCATGTCCGTCGGCAGGCCCACGGGAATGCCGGCGACCTTCGGCGTTTCCAGGAAGTGGTGGTCCGGTTCCTCGAAACTGGGCGAGGTGCAGTTGATGCAGGCATAGCCACCGCGCAGGCAGGACCCGCCACCGTTCCACAGCCGGGTGTTGCAATCCGCATGGGCCTGCGTGCCCTTGCAGCCCAAGTGCTCCATCATGCAGCCCAGGTTGGACAGTTCCTCGGCGCTGGCCTTGAACTCGTAATACTCGTTCCGCGGACAGCCGTGATGCACCAGGTGGTCGGCGTAGGATCGGGGCCGGCCCCAACCGTCCATCTGTTCGGCCGTGAACTCGCCGGCGGAAATCTGCAACAGGGTTTCGACGACCCAATTGGGATGGGTCGGGCAGCCGGCGATGTTGATCACCGGCAGGCCACCGCGGCTCAGAAAATCGGCGCCCAGAAGCCCCCCGGCTTCGGTCGCTTCGTAGACCAGGCCGCAGGCTTCCGACGGGTTGCCGCCCGCCGCCGTGACCCCGCCGAAGGCAGCACAACTGCCGACGGCGCAGACGTAGTCCGCCCGCGGCGCCAGATGCTTGAGCCAGTCCATCACCGAACGCCCGGTGCCGGACAGCATGTGGAACCGGCCGGTGCCATTGGGGCCGCGCACCACCGAGCCTTCCAGGCAGAGAATGTCGAGCGGAATGTCGCCGGCGGCGGCGGCGTCAAGAATGGCAAGGGCCCCGCGGCCCGAGGCCTCGCTCAGCGCCGGATGCCACAGGATGTCGATGCCGCCGGCCTTGAGCGAGGTCACCAGGTCCGGTGATTCCGCGCAGAGAAGCGACAGGGTGCAGCCGCCGCATCCCCCCGATTGCAACCACAGCAAAGTCTTTCTGGTGTCGGTTCCTTTTGCGGAATCCATGGAATCGCCCAAGGTTCTAGCACTCCCCCAAGTACGGCAGCCTCAGCGTGAACGCGGCGCCGCCGAAATCCGCATCGTTCTCACAGATCAGGCGGCCATCCTGTTCTTCGGCCAGGCCGTAGCTGACGTAAAGCCCCAACCCGGTGCCTTCGCCGATCGGTTTGGTGGTAAAGAATGGCTCAAACACGCGGCCCCTGTCATCCTCGGAAACGCCGGGGCCGTTGTCGCGGACGCGAACCCAAACATCCGTGCTGTCGCGGCTGCAGGCGATTTCGATCGTTGGATCGTCGACATCGGCCACGATGTCGACGGCGTTCTGCACCAGGTTGACGACGATCTGGTTGATCGCGCCCTTGCGGCCCAGGATGCGCATTTCGTCGGGCATGTCGAAAAGAATCTCCGGCTTGACCCGGGCCGATTTGACGACCCAGCGGGTCGCCGTGTGGATTTCCTTCACCACGTCCAGGGCTTCCGGTTGTTCCTCCTGACTGGACGAGAATCGGCGCAGATCCTGGACGATCTCGCTGACCCGTTCGGCACCTTCCAGGGTGCCGTCGACCAGGGGCGTCAGGTCTTTGAGGATCCGGTCGATCTTATGCGCGTCACGCATCTCGCGGAGCGTTTCCGCATCGGCTCCGTCGTCCATCGCCTGGAGGTATCCCTTGAGGTGCTCGCCATAGTTCTTCAAGGCGTACATGTTGCCGAACACGAAACTGATCGGATTGTTCAACTCATGGGCGACGCCGGCGACCAGCCGGCCCAGGGCCGCCATCTTTTCAGAAAACGCCAGGTGGCGTTGCGTCTTGGTCAGTTCCTGATGCGTGCGGTCCAAGTCCTCATAGGCACGGCGCAGTTCGCCGACCGGCCGGCCGATCAGTACCATGCCGACCAGCCGTCCGTCGTGGTCGTAGCGCGCCGAGCAATTGACCGAAAGCGGCGCCGGCTGACCGCGATGATCGATCAGCGAGATCTCCTCGTCCGCCACCGGTTTGTCGGCGCGGATGCACGCGAGGAAATGATTGATCCGCTCTGCCGAATCCGCGGTGAACAGATCGGCCAGGGCGTCGCCGCGCAACAGCGGCTCGGCCCGGCCGGTAAACAGTTCCGCGGCCAGGTTGGCGCGTTCGACCTTGCCGTCGGCGTCGCAAACGATCAGCACGTCGGTCATCGAGGCAAGGACGCTGGAAATGAAGTTCTGCGCTTCTTCCAACGCGGTGTTCTTTTCCTCCAGTTCCAACTGGTAATGGACCAGGTCGGAATAGACCTCGTCCATCTTGCGGATTACCTCGATCCAGATTTCGTCGCGTCCCGTCGGGTCGGCGAGCACGTCGGCGACCCCGGCTTGATCGATCAGGCCGAAATCACGGCGCGCCTGGCGTCCTTTATCCACCCGTGACATTTCCGTGGCCTACCCCTTGGCGGCCTTGACGGCGGGGTCTTCCTTGTCGTCCAGGCTTTCGACCTTTTCCAGGCCGTAACGTTCCAGCTTGCCGCGCAGGCCGACCCGGGAAAGACCCAGTTCGCGGGCGGCCTTGCTCTTGTTCCAGCGATTGCGGATCAAGGCTTCCTGCAGTATGCGGGCTTCCAGGTTCTCGATCCGTTCCTTCAGCGTGCCGTTGCCGCCATCGAAGATCGCGGCGTCTTCCTGGCCTTCGTCCGGCGCGCCGCGCAGGATGCGCGGGTTCAATTGGTCGGCGCCCAGGACCGCGCCTTCGTCGCCCATCACGACAAGGTGCTGCAGTTCGTTCTGCAGTTCGCGCACATTGCCCGGCCAGTGATAGTTGCGCAGGCATTGCAGGGCCTCGTTGCTGATACCGGTGACCGGCTTGCCCAGCGATGCCGACTGTTTCTGGATCAGTTCGCGGGCGATGATCGGCACGTCGTCCTTGCGCTGGCGCAGCGCCGGCAGTTCGACGGAGACGACCGCCAGACGGTAATAGAGATCGTCGCGGAAGCGCCCGGCGCGGACTTCCTCTTCCAGGTTCTTGTTGGTCGCCGCAATCACCCGGACGTCCACGGTGCGCGTCCGCTTGGCGCCGACCGGGCGGATTTCGCCTTCCTGCAGGACGCGCAGCAACTTGACCTGGAAGGCCGGGGAAATGTCGCCGACCTCGTCCAGGAACACCGTGCCGCCGTCGGCCCGCTCGAACAGGCCCATGTGGTCGTTGACCGCGCCG
Source organism: Rhodospirillales bacterium (assembly GCA_028282185.1). Classification (GTDB taxonomy): domain Bacteria; phylum Pseudomonadota; class Alphaproteobacteria; order Rhodospirillales; family Casp-alpha2; genus UBA1479. The sequence continues at coordinate 4,365 of JANQIJ010000127.1, read as the reverse complement.
GTGAAGGCGCCCCGCTTGTGGCCGAATAGCTCGCTTTCCAGCAGCTCGTCGGGCAGGGCGCCGCAGTTCTCGACGACGAAGGGCTTGTTCCAGCGCAGCGAATTGTAATGCAGGGCGCGGGCGGCCAGTTCCTTGCCGGTGCCCGATTCCCCCATCAACAGGACCGAGACGTCATAGGGCGCGACCTGGGCCAGCTTGTCGCAAATCGCGTTCATGGGACTGTCCTGGCCGCGGATGATGCCGTCTTCCCGGCGGTAATTGTCGCGCATTTGTTCGCGGCGCCTGGTCACCACCGTCTCCGCCCGATCGGACGAGACCTTCAATTCCGTGTTCAGCAATTCGTTCTCGCGCTGCAGGTCGAACACCTTGACCGCGTTCCGCAGGCTGAGGACCAGGTTTTCCGGATGCCAGGGCTTGGTGATGTATTGATAGATACCGGCGTCGTTGACGCCGCGAATGATGTCTTCCGCATCCGTGTAGCCGGAGATGATCATGCGCACGGTCTCCGGCCAGCGTTCGCGCACCTGTCTGAGGAAATCGACGCCGGTGATATCCGGCATGCGCTGGTCGCAAAGCACGACACGGACCCATTCCTCTTCCAGGATCTGTTCGGCATCCGCCGTCGACATCGTCGTCTTGACGTCGAACTGGTCGGAGAGAATGCGCTCCAGGCTTTCGAGGCTGCGTGGTTCGTCGTCGATCACCAGCACGGTGGGAAGATCGGTCATGAGGCTTTCCTCCTTCGGGCGTCGGCGCCCGTTTTCCGATGCCGGGCGATGGTCACCGGGGTGCGCGATTTCGCCACCTTGGCGACGAAGTTGTAGCGCGCGATGTGATAGCTGGGGTCGAAGCCGTAGAAATTGAGGCGCATGCGTTCAAGCTCCTCGGCCCGGTATTGGGCGAGCGGCTTGGCCGCTTCGTCCGCGGCCCGCCGCCGCGCCTTGTCGGCAATTCGATGGGTCCATTCCTTATCCCCCGCAAGGGCCGCCGCCCGGTCCTGGACCGTGGTCATGAAATCCTCGTGGTCCGCGTCAAAAACGTCGTCCGCCAGACCCAGGGTTCGGGCCTCCCGCGCGCCCACGGGCAGGCGGGCCTGTGTGACCTTCCGGGCGTTCTCGGCCCCGGCATGGGCCGGCAGGGAATAGGTCCAGAATTCCGAGCCGTGGAGATTGCCCATATCCTTGTAATGGGGGTTGAGGATCACGCCCCGACGCATCCAGACAGCGTCGCAGGCGCGGGCCAGGAAGACCCCGCCGGCGCCGGCGTTGCCCCGAAGGGCGGCGACGGTCAAATGGCTTTCCGTGCGCAGGATCGCTTCCGCCAGGTCGTCGATCGCGTTGATGTTGCGCCAGCTTTCGTCGGCGGCGCTTTCCGCCGCCTCGATCCGGTTCAGGTTCAGGCCGTTGGACCAGAATTCAGCCCCCCCGGCCAGGACGATGACCCGGGTGTCGCGGCGGCGCGCGTCGTCATAGGCGGCCAGCAGGCGTTGGCAGTCGTCGGTTGCCATGGCACCGTTGTAGAAATCGAAATGCAGGATGCCGACGGCGCGCTGTTCCTCGTAGCGAATCTGGCGGTAGCCGCCGTCGCTGTCCAAGGGCGTTTCCGGCAAGCCCGCCGTTTCGCGGGCCAGAACCTGTCGTGCCGGCAGCTTGAAGGGATGGGCGGCGGTCTTGTCGAGCGCATGGCCGATCCAGAGCGCGCCGTCATGGGTCGCGAGCGCCACGGCCGGGCCGCTGGTGGCAATCAGGCTGCCCGGTGCTCCGCTTTGCCCGGGCGCCGGTTGGCCGTCGAACAGGTGCACGGTCCGGCCGGCGATGCCGGTCCGAAGGCCCGGCATGCCGTCGGCGCAGCGAACCTTCCTGAGGACATCGCGCCAGCCGTCAGCCTGCCAATCGATGGCGCGGTCGGCTTGCGTCACGGCCGGGCGCCAGCCGTCGTTGGATGGCGTGACGGCGGGCGCCGCCGGCGCCGGGCGGCCCGCTTGGATGGCATCGACCGCCTCCAGGGTCGCGCGGACGGCGGCTTCCGTGATCTCATGGCGGTAGAGGCTGGATTTGGCGGCGTCGCGCATGGCGAAGCGGGCATGGGCCCAAACCGGCCCGGCGTCCATTTCGGCCTCGGCCTGCAACACGGTCACGCCCCAATCCTCGGCCCCGGTCAGCACCGCCCAGTCGAGCGCCGCCGGCCCGCGGTCGCCCGGCGGCCCCGGGTGGACGATCAGGCAGCGATGATGGCGCCAGATGCTTGCCGGCACGGCGCGTTTCAGGAACGGGGCGACGATCAGGTCCGGCTGGAACAGCGCGACCGCCTGTTCGCTGACCGCATCGTTGATGTCGAACTCGACCGAGACTTCGTGCCCCCGGTCGCCCAGTTCGACGAACAGCCGCTGGGCCAGGGAATTGAAGCTATGGGTCAAGAACAGAATGCGCATCTGGGCCACCTAGCAAATCCTGGGCAGTTGTTCGCCGGTCAATTGATCGACCACGCGGGACCCGCCCAACAGGGTGCGCATGGTCACCATGCCGGCGGTGGCGTCCGTCACCCGGCCGATGACCGCCGCCTCCTGGCCCAAGGGATGGGCCTTGAGCGCGGCCAATGCCGCCTCGGCCCGCTCGGCCGGGCAGATCACGATCACCTTGCCCTCGTTGGCGACGTAAAGCGGGTCCAGGCCCAACAGTTCACAAGCCCCGGCGACGGCCTCGCTCACCGGGATTGCGGTCTCGTCCAGTTCCATGGCGACGCCCGATTGCCGGGCCAGTTCGTTCAGCGTCGCCGCCAGGCCGCCCCGTGTCGGGTCGCGCAGGCAATGGATGTCCGGGACCGCCGCGACCAGGTCCGCGATGAGACCGTTCAAGGCCGCGCTGTCCGACTGGATTGCCGTTTCGAAGGACAGGTTCTCGCGTTTCGACAGCACGGCGACGCCGTGATCGCCGATCGCGCCGTTGATCAGGATGGCGTCGCCGACGCGGGCCCGGTCGCCGGAAATCTCCAGCCCGTCTGGGATCACGCCGACGCCGGTGGTGGTGATGAAGACGCCGTCGCCCTTGCCTTTCTCGACGACCTTGGTATCGCCGGTAACCACGACGACGTCCGCCGCCCGCGCGGCGGCCGCCATGGAAATGACGATGCGTTCCAGATCGACCAGCGGGAAGCCTTCTTCCAAGATGAAACCGGCGGCGAGATAGAGTGGCCGCGCGCCGGACATGGCGACGTCGTTGACCGTGCCGTGCACGGCGAGCGAACCGATGTCGCCGCCCGGGAAGAACAGGGGCGAGATCACATGCCCGTCGGTGCTCATCACCAGGCGCCCGGCCGGCGCGTCGAAAGCCGCCTGATCGTTCCCCCGGTTCAACAGGTCGTTGTCGAAATGGCGGCGGAACAGCGCGTCGATCAACTGGGCCATGGCGCGGCCGCCGGCGCCGTGGCTCAGCGTCACGTTGCCGCGCATCTTCGGGCGGCCCGGGCCATCGGACATCATGTTCATGCCACCGCCTCCGCTTCCGGTAACTCCGCGCCTTCCGGCAGGAACCGGCGATAGCGCCAATAGGCGGCGCAGGCGCCTTCCGACGAGACCATGCAGGACCCCATGGGATCGTCCGGGGTGCAGGCCTTGCCGAACAGCTTGCAGTCCGTCGGCTTCTTGACGCCGCGGATGATCGAGGGACATTCGCAGCTTTTGACGTCGGCGACCTGGCGCTGTTCCAGATCGAACTTTTGCTCGGCATCGAACGGGGCGAAGGGCGCCTTGATCTTCAGCGCGCTGTAGGGCACCTCGCCCAGGCCCCGCCATTCGAAGGCGCGGCAGAGCTCGAAGACCTCGGCGACCAGGGCCTGGGCCTTCTGGTTGCCCTCGCGGGTGACGACCCGGTGGTATTCGTTTTCGACCTCGTGGCGGCCCTCGTTCAACTGGCGGATGACCATCAGGGTCGCCTGCATCACGTCCAGGGGCTCGAACCCGGCGATCACCACCGGGCGCTGGAATTCCTCGGCAAAGAATTCGTAGGGTTGCCAGCCGATGATCGAGGAGACATGGGATGGACCCAGGAAGCCGTCGATCGAGACCGTGCCCATGTCGCGCACTTCCGGGCTTTCCAAAATATGGGTGATCGCCGCCGGCGTCAGGACGTGGTTGCAATAGACCGAGAAATTGTCGAGCCCTTCGGCCGATGCCTGTTTGATGGCGACGGCGGTGGGCGGTGTCGTGGTCTCGAAGCCGATGGCGAAGAACACGACCTGGCGGTCCGGATTGTCGCGGGCGATCTGCAAGGCGTCCTGGGTCGAATAGACCATGCGGATGTCGGCGCCGTCGGCCTTGGCGGCCAACAGCGAGCGCCGTTTGGAGGCCGGCACCCGCATCATGTCGCC
>JANQIJ010000055.1 GCA_028282185.1 Rhodospirillales bacterium | reverse complement strand
ACCGTCGCCGGCGAGGGGGCCGTCATCCCTGCCGGTCGCGTGCAGCCGATCCAACATCTGGAAGGTGGTGTCGTGCGCGCCGTTCCGGCCAAGGAAGGGCAACTGGTCGCCGCCGGAGATGTCCTGTTGCAACTGGATCCCGCGCAGGTCTTGATCGCTTTGGATCAGGCCAAGGCCGAAGAGGCGTCATTGCGGCTGAAGGCCGAGCGACTGCGGGCGATCGGGGCCGAGCGCGAACCGGATTTCAGTTTTTTAGCGGAGGACTTCAAGGAATTGGTCCAAGATCAGTGGGCCGTTTACAACGGGTTTCTGCGGGTCCAGGAGAACCAACGCTTGATCTTGGAATCACGGATCGAGCAACATCAGTCGGATCTGCGGCAGATCGACGCCGAGGACGCGACCCTTGCGCGCAAGGCGCAAATCCTGGCGGAAGAACTGACCATGCGGGAAACGCTGTTTCGCAAGGGTTTGACGCCGAAAGTGATGTTGCTCAACGTGAAGCGGCAAATCTCCGACGCCCGCGGCGCAATCGCCGAACTGATCACCCGGCGGGAGAAAGTCAACGGGGAGATCGAGGAGGCGCGCACCGAACTGTCGGCGCTGGACAGCACGGCGCGGCGGGACGCCTTGGACCGACTGGACGATACGGTCGTCGAGCTTGCCCGCGCAACCGAGCGGCGACGGGCGGTCGAAGCCCGGGCCGGTAGCTTCGATCTGCGCGCACCGGTCAGGGGGTTCGTCAAGGGTATCGGCCGATACGCGACCGGGCAGGTCGTCGCCGCGGGATCGACGCTTATGGAGATCGTCCCGATCGACGATGAACTGGTCGCGGAAATAAGGATCCAGCCGCGTGATGTTCGGCGGGTTTCGGCCGGTCAGGCGGTTACATTGCGTGTCCGTGGCGCGGGATCGGCCGGACAAATCGACGGCGAACTGCGCGACGTGTCGGCGACAACGTTCAGTGATGCCGACGGCGGCAGTTTCTTTCGCGCCACCGTCGCCCTCGACCAAGCCTATCTGGGCGACGATCCGGCCGCCAACCGCATCCTACCGGGCATGGAAATTTCCGCCCGGGTGCGCACCGGCCGGCAACGGGTATTGGATTATCTGCTTCATCCGCTGGGACCACCGCGATTGAGCTTCTGATGTCTTTGCCCATCCCATGCGGAATCACTCTTTGCCGCGGACCATCTGCCAGCCCAAGCGGATAACCCGTTCGGTTTCCGACCAAAGATCCATTTCAGCCAAGCTGTCCATGGCGATCCATGCCGTATCCGCGGCGTCGCCGCCGGCCCGTGCTTCGCCGCCGATCCAGCGGCAGGCGACGTCGACCAGGGTATAGTGGTAGACGACGCGACCGTCGTCGTCGTGGGTGATCGAGTCCACGACGTCGACCAAGCCCACCACCTCGGCGTCGACGTCGGTTTCCTCCTTGATTTCCCGCAGCGCCCCCTGATGAACGGTTTCCGCCAATGCCTGGGCGCCGCCCGGCAGGCTCCAACGCCCGACGCGGGGCGGTTTGCTGCGTTTGATCAACAGAACCGTGTTGTCCTTGATGACAACGGCGCCGATACCGACAAAGGGGCGGTCGGGGTACTTGCGGCTCACGGCACGACCCGCAATCGCGCGGAGGCCAATAAGGCGGCAATGGCCATGTATTTTTGACTCCTCAAGCCGGGATGACGGGTTAGACTGATGCGGACGCCACGGCCGGCGATAATGTGCCGATGCGCGAACCAGGGGCTCCCCGCGGCAAGGTTCAAGAGGGTGAACATGACATCCCAGGTCCTGGAACGGAAGATGTATCAGGCGGGCGAACGCATCTTCAAGGAAGGTGACGAAGGGCTATTTGCCTATTTGGTGCAAAGCGGCCACGTCGAAATCTACAAGGAAGCGACGGAACAGGTTCTTAGCACCATCGGTCCGGGCGGGATTTTCGGAGAAATGGCGCTAATTGACGGCAAGCCGCGGGCCGCTTCGGCGCGGTCCGCGGGTGGCTGCACGGTCGTCGTTATCAATCGGGCGAATTTCATGCATCGAATGAAAAAGTCCGACCCTTTCGTGCAGGGACTGCTGAAGATTCTGGCGGAAACGGTTCGTCGCATGGGTTGAGGCCGGAGCTGCGCGGCGGCCGTCGGAACTTCCGGAAACAAACGTGTTCGACGGTTTCAAATCGCAAAAGATCGACCTTGGCGAGGTCGTGATCAACCTTCGACACAAGGGCGCGGGCCCACCGGTCCTGATGCTGCATGGATACCCCAAAACCCATGCCATGTGGCACGCCGTGGGCCTCCGTTTGACCGAGCATCATACCGTCGTCGTTGCCGACCCATGCGACGGAAAGACGAGTGACTGGACAATGCCGCTAGATTGGACCAAATACCACGGCATACGGCACAGGAGACGGTATGACCAAATCAACGAAGCACAAATTGGGTGACGGGCATCCGCCTGCGTCCATGGGGCTCTTGGCCCGGATGCGGGCTTATTTTTTCGCCGGCATTCTCGTCACGGCGCCGATTTCGATCACGCTTTACTTGGCCTGGCTGCTGGTTAATTTCGTCGACAACCGGGTTACGCCGTTGATTCCGGTGAAGTACAATCCCGAAACCTATCTGCCCTTTGCCTTGCCGGGTTTGGGGCTGGTGGTCCTGTTCCTCGCTCTGACCCTCATCGGCGCGTTGACGGCCGGTTTCCTCGGTCGCTTCTTCATTCGCCTGAGCGAGCGGATGTTGGGCCGGATGCCCGTGGTGCGCAGTGTCTACAACGCCGTCAAACAGATCCTTGAGACCGTCTTGGCGCAGCAGTCGAACGCGTTTCGCGAGGCCGTCCTGGTGGAGTACCCCAGGCGCGGGATCTGGGCCATCGCCTTCATCACCGGAAACACCGAGGGTGAGGTGCAAAACCTGACGGAAGAAGAAACCATCAATATTTTCCTGCCGACGACGCCGAACCCGACCTCCGGATTTCTTCTGTTCGTGCCCAAGGCGGACATCATTCATCTGGACATGTCCGTCGAAGAAGCGATCAAGATGGTGATCTCAGGCGGGATCGTCACGCCGCCCGACCGGCGACCGGATGCGTTGCGGGATCAAGCCGTGACCTCGGCGCGGGTCTATGAAGACGTCGACGTCCTGCGAGAATCGAGGAACGCGCCGATCGCATTGGCCGCCCGGCGACCGGCGGAAATCCAGGAAGGGCTCGAGAAAGCGGCGGGGTATACCCGCAGGGACCCGACCAAGGAGGACGGGTTCGAAACCGATTGAACCTGGTTTTCCGCGTTTAACCCGAGCGCAGGGTCCGCGCCGCGGCGTCTCTTTCGAAAAGATAAAGCAACACGCGCAATGCCTGCCCCCGGGAGCCGGACAACTCCGGATCCCGGTTGAGGATCAGCGCCGTGTCGTCGCGTGCCATTTGCAGCAAGTCCCCGTGGTCCGCCAAATCCGCCAGGCGGAACCTGGGCAAGCCGCTTTGTCGCGTGCCCAAGAGCTCGCCGGCACCCCGCAGCCTGAGGTCTTCTTCGGCGATGCGAAAGCCGTCCTCGGTCGCGCGCAGAATGTTCATTCGCGCAGTCGCCGTATCCGACAGCGGCGACTGGTACAGCAAAAGGCAACTGCCGGGGTGCTCGCCCCGCCCGACCCGGCCGCGCAACTGGTGCAACTGGGCCAGACCGAAGCGCTCGGCGTGTTCGATGACCATGATCGTCGTGTCGGGCACATCTACCCCAACCTCGATGACGGTGGTTGCGACCAGTATCTTGATTGCGCCGTCGGCGAAAGCCGCCATCGCGGCGTCCTTCTCCGCCGATTTCAGGCGCCCGTGAACCAATCCGACGCGGTCCCCGAAGACCTGTGTCAGATGGCGGTGGCGGTCTTCGGCGGCAGAGGCGTCAAGCGTTTCGGATTCCTCGACCAGGGGACAGACCCAGTAGGCCTTGGCACCGTCATCGACCGCATGGCGCAGGCGCTCGACGACGGCGTCCAACCGGTCCATCGGCAGAACACGGGTATCGATCGGTGCCCGGCCCGGCGGTTTTTCCTCAAGTCGCGAGACCTCCATATCGCCATAGGCGGTCAACATCAGGGTGCGCGGGATCGGCGTTGCCGTCATTACCAGGACGTCGCAACGCTGGCCCTTTGCGGCGACGGCCAGGCGCTGGTGCACCCCGAACCGATGCTGTTCATCAACGACGGTCAGGGCCAGGTCATGGAATGCCACGTCTTCGGTGAACAAAGCGTGGGTGCCGATGACGATGTTGAGTGCGCCGGATTCCAGATCGGCCAGCAGATCGCGGCGCGTGGCGCCTTTCTCCCGGCCGGTCAGCAGGCCAAGGGTCATGCCGGCCGCTTCGGCCAGCGGCGCGATGGCGGCCAGGTGCTGGCGGGCGAGGATTTCCGTGGGTGCCATCAGGGCGGCTTGTCCGCCGGCCTCGACCGCGCGGGCCATGGCGACAAGCGCGACCAGGGTCTTGCCGCTGCCGACATCGCCTTGCAACAGGCGCAGCATGCGTTCAGGTTCCGCCATGTCGGCAAGAATTTCGCGGATCGCGCCATCCTGGCCGCCGGTCGGGCGAAAGGGAAGGGTGGCCAGGATGGCGTCGATCAGGCGGCCGTCCCCATCGACCGAGCGGCCCGCAAGCTTGCGCATGTTGCGGCGGACGAGTGCCAGGGCCAATTGGTTGGCCAGCAATTCGTCATAGGCGAGTCGTTGCCTGGCTGCGGACGTCGGCTCCAAGGCGGCGCCTTCATCCGGTCGATGGACGGCGGTCAAGGCAGTCTTCCAACTGGGCCAGCTGCGGTCGCTCAGCAGGGTCGAATCCAGCCATTCCGGCAGGTTTGGCGCGCCGTCAACGGCGGCCGCGATCGTCCGCGCCAAGGTCTTGGGCGACAGTCCCGCGGTCATCGGATAGACAGGCTCGACCGCCGGAATTTCGGCGCGCGCCGCAGGGGCAACGATATGGTCCGGATGGGCCATTTGCAGGGCATCGCCATAGCGTTCGACGGTGCCGGAGATAAGCCGCGTTTCGCCGACCGGCAGCACCGATTTGAGGTAGTCCTCGCGGCCGCGAAAGAACACGAGCGTCAAGGCGCCGCCACGGTCGGAGACGCTCACGCGATAGGGCTGGCGCTTGTTGCGCGGGACATGATGCCGGTCGACGGTTACTTCGATGGTGGCGACGCGTCCGGGTTGAACGTCGGACAAGGCCGGGGCGTAGCGCCGATCGACGATCCCGACCGGCAAATGGAAAATCAGGTCGAGCAACCGGTCGCCGCCGGCCAGATGGGCGATTTGCGCGCCGTTGCGCGGCCCCACGCCGGGCAGCGTGGTCAAGGGTTTGAATAGGGAAAACAGGATTTCCGGGCGCATGGTGGATCGCGGGTGTGAGACGGCTGACAGGAGACCTGCGGGCGAGTATACCCTAGGCCATTGAACGGCACAGAGGGGCCGGCGCGGCCCCGCCTGTGGATAGCCTAAAGATGAAAGGCCGCCACCTCATGGATTCGAGACGAAAACGCCTTCTGTTCCGGGCGCAGCACTGCGGCATGAAAGAGAACGACATTCTTCTGGGCGGGTTTGCCGAAGCTGAGATCCAGGCCTTGTCCGATCAGGACCTCGACGATTTCGAGGCGTTGCTCGATCAATCCGATAACGATGTCTATATTTGGGTTTCTGGTAGCCAAGCGCCGCCCGACGATTTTCAAACGCCGCTCCTGTGTCTCATAAAAAAATTTAATAAAACGATATAAATGTCTGAAAAAAATAATAATTGGTTCGCCCAAGGTGTCCGTCGGGTGTTCGGCGTCCCGGTGGCAGGCGAGCCATTAGTGATCGCCGAAGCGATGCGCGCGGGCCGCTCGGCAGTCTTCATCACCCGCGATGATGTTCATTTGCAGCAAGCTAGGGACGGTATGGGGTTTTTCGCGCCGGATGTGACGTCTCTGGCCCTGCCGGCCTGGGATTGTCTGCCCTATGACCGGGTATCGCCCCATCCGGACATCGCCCAGGAACGGGTGCAAACGTTGAGCGCCCTGTCGAGCGCTGCGATACATAACACGCCATTCGCCTTGATCACGACCGTATCCGCCGTTCTTCAGCGGGTGCCCAAGGGTGCCTGGTTGGCCGGCGGCGCCAGCGTTGTCCGGCCGGGCGACGGTGCCGGGCCCGGCGCCCTTCTGGCGGTTCTGGAACAAGCGGGTTTCAGGCGGGTCGAAACGGTTTACGAGGCCGGTGAATACGCGGTCAGGGGCGGGATCATTGATTTGTATCCGGCGACGCGAACCGGGGCCTTTCGCCTCGACTACTTTGGCGACCGGCTTGAGGGCATCCGCCGATTCGACCCCACCACGCAACGTTCGCAAGCCGGCGAGGTCACGGAGTTCGTTATCCATCGAACAAGCGAGGTGCCCCTGGACGAAGATGCGGTCTCACGTTTTCGTTCGGCCTATAGGGTCGCCTTTGGTGTCTCGGGCGATGATGACCCATTGTATGAAAGCGTTTCTGCCGGGCGCGCCCATTCCGGCATGGAACATTGGCTGTCCTTGTTCCACGGTGACCTGGGCACGGTGTTCGACCTGTTGCCGGCCGACACCCTGATCATTCTCGACGCCGAGGCCGCCGAGGCCGCCGAGTCACGCTTGCAGTTGATCGACGATTATTATCAAGCCCGCTGTGAGACGGCCCCGGCGACCGCGATCGACCAGGTCCCCTATCGGGCCTTGCCGCCCGATCGGTTGTATTTAACGGCGGACGATTGGCGTGGAGTTACGGCGGGCCCGAACCTGCGCGCGTTTTCCGGTTTCGTCCAGGCCGGCGATTGGCCCGACGCGATTGATCTGGGCGGCCGCCTAGGGCGGGATTTCGGCGATATCCGTGCCCAGCCCGACGCCGATGTGTTCGATCATTTGGCCCAACATATCAAAGAATTGACCTTGGTCGGTCAATTCTTTGATATGTTGGGCCAAATGACCGAACACACCGGCGTCGGGCTGGGCACGGATACCGCCGAAATCCCGCCCTAGGCGGCCGCCCAGATCAATCGCGTCGGGCCAAT
>JANQIJ010000046.1 GCA_028282185.1 Rhodospirillales bacterium | reverse complement strand
AGGGGGGGGGCACAACGGCCCATCGATGGCGCGCCCGCCGCCGCCGGTACCTGCCGGTGGCGGCTTTTCTGGGCGGGGCGGGTGCCGCGACGCGACAGCGCTGCGCCGGTCCGCCGCAGGTGGTAGGGTTTCGCCATGGCGACGCCTGATGAGGATGATCACACCGCCCGGTTCACCGGCCTGGCGGAAAGCTATCGCCGCTATCGTCCGGACTATCCGGTGGCGGCGACGGCCGAGATCGCCCGGTTCCTGGCGGCCGGGCCGAGGCCCTGCCCTTCGAGGAGGGAACGCAGGGCCTTGTCCTGGCGGCCCAGGCGGCCCATTGGTTCGACCGTCCGATGTTCTACGGCGAAGCCGCGCGGGTCCTGGCAACCGGTGGCGCGCTTTGCCTTCTCTATAACAACCGTTCGCTCTACGACGATCCCTTGATGGCCGCGTTTGAAACCTTGGTCGAGGAGACCGTCGACGGCTACGACCGGGCGTATCGGACCTGGGACTTGCTTTCGGAAACGCGGGCGATCGACTGGGCCGCAGAGGTCAAACAGACGCGCCATCCCTGGACCTGGCGGCTGAGCCCGGAAGATTTCGCCGGATTGATGCTGTCGCGCTCGAAAATGCGGCCGTTCGTCGACGTCCATGGCGTCGATCGGGCGCGGGCCTTGATCCTTGACCTGGCGGCGGTGCATCGGGCGGTGGACGGTCTGGTCGATGTCGAATATTCGACCCAGGTCGTGCTGGTTCGGCGGTGACTCAGTCCCCCAGGTCCAGTCCGATGTCAACGGCCGGCGCCGACTGGGTGATGGCGCCGGCGGAAATGTAATCGACGCCCGTTTCGGCGATCGCCCGGATCGTGTCGAGCCGAACCCCGCCCGAGGCTTCCAAGGGAATGCGGCGGGCGATCAGGCCGACGGCGGCCCGCAAGTCGTCCAGCGACATGTTGTCGAGCAACAATGAATCGGCGCCGGCGGCAAAGGCTTCGCGAACCTGACCGATCGTGTCGCATTCGGCGCGGACTTCCAGCCCCGTATCCGCCGCCTTGGCCCGGGTCACCGCTTCGCCGACGGAACCGGCGACGGCGACGTGGTTGTCCTTGATGAGGATGCCGTCGTCCAGGCGCATGCGGTGGTTGGTGCCGCCGCCGCAACGCACGGCGTACTTCGACAGGCCGCGCAGGCCGGGGATGGTTTTCCGGGTGTCGAGCAGGACGGCGCCCGTGCCGTCGATTTCATCGACGTATTGCCGTGTCAGGCTGGCGATGCCCGACAGCTTCTGCATCAGGTTGAGCGCCGTGCGCTCGGCCGACAACAGGCCCTGTGCCGGGCCGTTCAGCCGGGCCAGCCGGGTTCCCGGGCCGACCCGGTCGCCATCGTCATGGAAGGTTTCGATCTCGGCCTTCGGCGCCAGCCGGCGGAACACCTCCAGCGCGATTTCCAGACCGCAGACGACCATGTCCTGGCGGGCGTTCATGTCGAGGGTCAGCCGGGTTTCCTCGGGCACCGTCGCCCGGGTCGTTACGTCGCCCTGGCCGATGTCTTCGGCCAGGGCCGCGTCGAGCGCGGCCCGGACGTCCGCTGGATCGGGGAGTGCGGGCGGCATGGGCGGTGGCCGGTCGACTGTTCAGGCCGCGGCCTTGGGCTTGCTTCCCTTGGCCCCTTTGCCTTGGGACGTCGCCGGCGGCGACATGTCGAGCATCCGCTGCAGCGGTTTCCAGGCTTCGGCCCGCAACGCCTCGTCGATTTCAACCGCCGGGGCCTCGTTCAGCATTGAGAGATAGAGTTTTTCCAGCGTGTTGAGTTCCATGTAGGGGCAATTAGCGCAGTTGCAGGTGCCGTCGGCGCCCGGCGCCGGCAGGAAAGTCTTGCCCGGGGCGTCCTTTCGCATCTGATGGATGATGTGCTGTTCGGTGGCGACGATCACCGTCTCCGCCGGGGTGGTGGTGACGAAATCCAGGATCGCGCGGGTCGAACCGATGTGGTCGGCGTGTTTCAGGATGCCGTCATGGCATTCCGGATGGGCCGCCACCGGGGCGTCCGGATGGCGTGCCTTCAGTTTGACCAGCTCCCGTTCGGAAAACAGGTCGTGGACGATGCAGGTGCCGTCCCAGAAGATCATCTCGCGTCCGGTCTGGCGCTGCACGTAGGCGCCCAGATGCTTGTCCGGGGCGAACAGAACGGGCTTGTCTTCCGGCAGGTTGCGGACGATGTGCTCGGCGTTCGATGAGGTTACGATGACGTCGCTGAGCGCCTTCACGCGGGCGGACGAATTGATGTAGGTGACGACGTAATGGTCCGGATGCCGGGCGACGAATTCGGCGAACTTGTCCGGCGGGCAGCTGTCTTCCAGGGAACAGCCGGCCTCGACATCGGGCAGGACCACCGTCTTGTTCGGGCTGAGGATCTTGGCAACCTCGGCCATGAAGCGAACGCCGCAGAACACGATCATGTCGGCGTCCGTATTGGCCGCCTTGCGCGACAGGTCCAGGCTGTCGCCGACGAAGTCGGCCAAGTCCTGGATTTCCGGGTCCTGATAGTAATGGGCCAGGATGACCGCGTTCTTTTCCTTGCGCAGGCGGTCGATTTCCGCCCACAGGTCCAGGTCCGGATCAAGATCGGACAAAGAGAGGGCCTCGGGGCCCGCCGGTATCACCGTGTCGGGCACGATCGTCGAGAAGTTTTCGCCGGCCATCGCCTGCTCGCTCCTTGATTTTTTTCCCCGGGCCGCCGTCACCTGGGCGGGCCGCTTACGGGGTGTCACCGAGCTTATATATAGGCTCAGAACTTAACAAATCGAGAAAGCCGCCTTGGGTCAATGCGATTTTTCTCGCGGTCAGGAGATTTCTTGCATGGCGGAAGCTCAACAAAGGCCATGTCTAGGACCGTTGCTTGGGTGTGTTCCCAAAGCCGCGAAGCAAGAATTTCCGAACCAGTGACAAGAGGCGGTGTTTACCCGGCAGTTTCGACAAGAAGCTCATCAACAACTTTGACTGCCGACAGAGACATTGCATCACTCACGTGAGGCTTAAGTTCTCGAAGCCTTTCGGCTCGTTCTTCTGGCGAGGCGTCGCTACCTAGTTCCTTTGACACGAACAACGCCGTCGAGAGCCTTTCTAGTTCGGAGACATCTTTCCCACCAAGAGTAACGGCAACACTCTCAATGGCAGGGCCATGTTTCTTCAATGTCTTGTCGAACTTGTTTTGAAGGTTCTTGCCGTGATCTGTGAGCGAGAGCTTTGGCCCGTATGGATACTGCTGCGGGACCAATTCAATCAATCCGTCGGCCCGCATTTCAGTGAGTTCGTCTCTCAGGTCGAACGAAAAGGGGCCGTGTTTGTAGAGAATGAAGTCGTATCCCGTTGGCACATCCATCATTTCCTGGAGGAAATACGCGCCTTTCTGCACGTGGGTTTCACCACCCCAACTTCCATTTTCCCTCAAACTATCCGTTAGCCGCGAGATCACGGCTAACCTTTGCAACCTGTTCAACATCATCCTTCGTCCTCCGAATCTTGTTCGAGGATCGCCTGGCGGTTTTTCTTTAACCAAGTCTTGGCGCGATTCTCGACTTTGGCGTCAACGTAGACATATTCAAACTTGGCGACCGGGAGCCGTTGCAGCGTCTCGGAAATGGATGTAGATGACGCAATTCTCCAGTCCCCCATTCGAACGGGGAACTCCTTCGGGTCGCTCTTTTGGGAATAGGAATCGTAGCGAACGCTCTCTTCTCCGAACTCCTGTTTTGCGGCTTCAAAAATTCGCTGCCCAGGGTTCAGCGTCACACTTACGTCAGAAGGGTCGCGGGAGTATAGGCGCTTGAAGTGGTCTCTTTCAACGATGCGCTTGGCGTGAACATGCTCAACAGCGTCGGCTGTTCGAGCGACATTTAGAATCGCTGACCAGACCTCGTTGTCCGTCAACGAAAGGTGCTTCTCGATATCCGTTGAGAACCGGCCACCCGGTAACCATTCAACCAAAAAATCTTTCAGATGGGTGTCATAGATGCGCCTCACGGGATGGAAATAAACCTGAGAATACATGAAGTACCGCGCGAGCAATAAGGCTTCGGCCGTGTGGATGCCGCCGTGCTCGACGCCGAGCGTCGGCTCACCGCCCTCGATCTCGTCGCCCGCGGGGCTTGCTGGTAAAATCCTCAACGTGTCGATCAGACGGTAATGATCGAACTTTCCATAGGGAACGCCGCAATGGTGGGCATCGCGTAGCAGATAATCGATGCGATCAACACCAAATGCGTCTCCGACGATAATTTCGGATAGGATCGCTTCCCAGGTAGAGAAACCCAATTCCTTTTCTTCCTTCGGCCCTAGCGCGAGTTTTGCGACGTCCTCCGGTCGAAGAGGTCCTGTCATCGAATTCCAGATGTCTTTCATTTCGTCCGAAAGGATGAGTGCGCGCGAGATGTCCTCATGTGAATTGCCAGCGGGCAGCAGTTCTTTTTCTGCCGCGTGAGAGAAAGGCAAGTGACCTATATCGTGGCACAACGCAGCCATCCGAACGACGCGTCGCCAGTAGGACAAATTGCCCGTGTGAGAGATATCCTTGATCAAATCGCGAATTTCATCCGTCACGTTTGCCGGATTTGTCACCACGTCGAAAACACGACCCGCCAGTTCCATCACGCCGAGAGAATGTTCGAAGCGTTTGTGCGTCGCCTCTGAATAGACCAGCGGCGACATCGCGAGCTGATTGATATGGCGAAGCCGTTGAAACGGGCGGCTATCGACGACACGACGTTCGTCCGAATCCAATCGTACGAAAACATGAATAGGGTCGCGAAATTCGTGCGAGTGTTTCACCAAGAGTTCCAAGTGTATGAATGGCTAAAGCGAACCAATATAGAACAAAAAAAGAACATTAGTAAAATAAAATCAACACCTTACAAGATATGCTAGACGTTTGGTAATTTCCACTCAATATCTTGGGTGTGCTCTGGCATGATTATCAAGGGATTGATTCTATTGTCGGGAATCAGACTTCAGATGATCGCCTATGAGAGGCGCCCGATCCGTCGCCCCGCCACTCGGTCAGGCGCCACCGCCATGGGCTTGGGCGATGTATTCCGGAGACTGCATTTCGATCAGGCGCGAAACCGTGCGCTCGAACTCGAAGGCGCCGTCGCCCTGGGGATACAGTTCCGTCGGCGGCGCGTCGGCGGCACAGACGAAGTTGACCCGGGCTTCGTAAAGCGCATCGATCAAGGTGATGAAGCGCTTCGCCTGATCGCGCTTTTCCGGACCCAACTTGGGCACGCCGTTCATCACCACGGAATGGAACTTGTCGGCGATCGCCAGGTAGTCCCCGGCGCCAAGCGGCCGCGCGCAGAGATCCTGAAAGGTCGTGAAGGCGACGCCTTCGCCGGCCAGCGGGATATCGATCTCGCGCCCGTTGACGTTCAAGGTCACCGGTCTCGGGTCCGCGCCGATGGTCAGGTCACGGAAGGCGCGTTCCAGCTTCTTGTCCGCCTCGGCCGAGTTCGGCGTAATGTAGATGTCCAATTCCTTGAGGCGTTGCAGTCGGTAGTCCGTGCCGGAATCCAGTTCAATGACCTCCATTTTTTCCATGAAGACGTCGATGAACGGCAGGAAACGTTCACGCTGCAGGCCGTCTTTATATAGGTCCGTCGGATGCCGGTTCGAGGTGGCGACGACGACGACGCCTTGGGAAAACAAGGTCTCGAACAGGCGGCCGAGGATCATCGCGTCGGCGATGTCGGTGACGTGGAATTCGTCGAAACACAGCAGCCAGGCCTGATCTGCGATCACCCGGGCGAGCGCCGGCAGGGGGTCTTTTTCGGCGCCGACCTTGCCGCTTTTCTGGGCCGCGCGGAAGGCATGAAGGCGCTTGTGCACTTCCTGCATGAAAGCATGGAAATGAACGTGCTTGCGGGCCTCCACCGGGGCATGTTCGAAAAACAGGTCCATCAGCATGGTTTTGCCGCGACCGACGCCGCCCCACATGTAGATGCCCTTGGGCGGGGGCTGACGCCGCCCGGTCAGGCCCAGGCGCGATGCCCAACCGGTCTTGCCCATCTGTGTGCCATAGCGTTCCAAGGCCGCGCTGAGCGATTGCAGCCTGTCCATGGAATGGGCCTGGGCCGGATCCGGGCGCACCGCGCCCTCGGCCAAGAGTGTTTGGTAGGCTTCGATGGGGGTTGTGGTGATCGACACCTGACGGCTTCTCCGATGAGGCGGGCGGCTGAAGGACGGGACGCCGCTCAGTCGCCGGCGATCGCGATCTGGCTGTTCCCTTGGCCGTCCTTGGCGTCGCCCTTGGGCCGGTCCGGGGCGGCGGGCCTGGCGTCGGACGGGGTCGCGCCGGCGGCCGGCCGGTCGATCGTGGTTTGTGCCTTGGCCGGCGCCGGGGCGAATAGGGTCTCCATCTCACGGCGGAACAGGTAGGCCGGGTCCTTGGCGTCGCGCTCGACGTCGTCCCAGGTGACCACCGTGCCCTGTTTCACCGGCTGCTTCAGCTTGATGTTTTGCGCCAAACCGATGGGCACCGCCCGGCGGGCGAGCGACCGGTCCGCCGGCATCAGCCTGCCCCATACGGTGAAACCGCCCTCACCGTCCAGTTTCTCGCCGGTCTTCAGGTCGCGCTTGGCGCAAGCGACGACGTCGCCCCGGAAGTCCCGCGACGCGCCCGTCGGCTGGTTGAGCAGGGCCGCCATGGCGACACTGACGCCCAGTTCCAGGCCGATCAGGTGATAGGGCCGCCAGAGCGCCGAATAATCGCCGCTGGCGTCGGTGATCAGGCCGTATTCGCCGAAACAACGGCGGGTGTATTCGCTGGACGCCTTGAACACAACATAGACGCCCCAGCGCAGGTTGTTTTCCAGGTCTTCGCCGTCCCGATCGACGCTGGAAATGACTTCCACCTGCCCCGCGTGGTCGAGAATTCCGCCCGCGTTCTTGGGGATCAGGGTCGCCGCCAGGTCGCCGACCCCGACCGGCGGAAAGGTCAATCCTTCGGCCGCAGGGGTCAGGCCCGTGGCGTTGGCGACGGCCGCCATTTCGATGCCCGACTTGGTTCCGTCGAGAAAGGAATTGAACATCTTCGGGTTCATGCCGCCTTGTTCGGCCTGTTCCGCGCTGAGCCCGTAAAGGTCCCAGACAGTGTCCGGCGTCGAGGCATGAAAGGTCGGCAAGTACTTGGTGCCCTTGCCGGCGGCAACGACCTCCAGCCCGATGGTCCGGGCCCAGTCAACCTGTTCGCAGATCAACGCCGGTTGGTCGCCATAGGCCATGGAATAAACGAGGCCCCGTTCCGCCGCCCGCCGGGCCAGAAGCGGGCCGGCCAGGACGTCGGCCTCGACGTTGACCATGACCATATGGCGGCCGCGTTCGAACGCCGCCAGGGCGTGCTTGATGCCGACTTCCGGCAGGCCCGTGGCCTCGATGACGACTTCCAGCCCGCCGGCATCGATCAGCCCGAGCGCGTCGTCGGTGACGAAGGTCGTGCCGCCGGCCAGCGCCTTGGCCGCCGAATGCCGGGTGATGCGTTCTTTCGGCCAGCCGCTGTTGAGCAGCGCCGCTTCCGCCCGGGACGCCGCGACGTCGGCGACGCCGACGACATGAAAACCCCGATGATGCAGGGCCTGGGCGAGAAACATGGAGCCGAACTTGCCGGCACCGATCAGGCCGACACGTACCGGCCGGCCCGCGTCCGCGCGCCCGTGGAGAAGCGAGTTGAGGTTCATTCTTCACCTTTCCCAGGTCGTTGGCTGATGCCAGTATGTGTCGTGCCAGTACCTTCGGCGGGCGGTCGCGGCGCGTCGCCGGTGGGCCCTGGCTGGGGCGGCGGCGGCCCACCATCTGAAACAGAACCATACTACAATGTCCGGACCGGACGGAACGGGAAACAGGGTGGAAATCGTGCAATCGATGGCTGAATTCGTCGCCCGGAACGAACCGCTGCTCCGGCTCGGCTGCTTCCTCGGCATGCTTTTGCTGATGGCCGGCGCCGAGGCGCTCAGGCCGCGCCGCGCCGGCCCGGATCGCGGGTTCCGCTGGCCCGTCAATCTGGGCCTGGTCCTGATCGACACCCTGGCGGTGCGCCTGGTCGCCTGGGCCCTGCCCCTGTTTCTGCCGGTCTTGGCCGCCGGTTGGGCCCAGGGGCAGGGCTGGGGGCTGTTGCCGGTGCTCGGCCTGGACGGATGGCTGTTGTTCGGGATCAGTATCTTGCTGCTCGACCTGGCGATCTACGCGCAGCACGTGCTGTTCCACAAGGTGCCAAGT
>JANQIJ010000037.1 GCA_028282185.1 Rhodospirillales bacterium | reverse complement strand
TGGTAGACGGCCTCGCCAAGCTGCGCGCGGGTGATTGTCCTGTCAACCATCTATTTCTGTCCCCCTGTGGTACGCGACCGGGGAGAGCGTATCGCCACGGAATAAAGCCGTCAACGTCAAAGGGTTGCGTCTAAAAACTTTAAATCAATCAGGAAATTCGGGCTGGTTACCAACGGACCAGGCAGGAGCCCCATGTCAGACCGCCGCCCATGGCCTCCAGAAGCAATAAATCCCCCCGCTTAATGCGCCCGTCGCGGACCGCTTCGTCAAGCGCCAGGGGAATCGATGCGGCCGAGGTATTGGCATGTCGATCCACGGTCGTAACGACCCGTTCCGCCGGAAGCTTCAACTTGCGTGCTGTCGAATCAAGGATGCGCTTGTTGGCCTGATGGGGCACCACCCATGATATATCGTCCCGCTCCAAACCGTTCGCTTCCAATGCTTCATCGACCACCGCCGCCAGGTTGACCACGGCATGGCGGAACAGCTCGCGGCCCAGCATGCGGACATGGCCGACGGTTTTTGTCGAAGACGGGCCGCCATCGACGTACAGCAAATCGTTCAATTTGCCGTCGGAATGCAAATGCGTCGAAAGGATGCCGCGCTCTTGATTGTGGCCGGATCCCGCCGGTTCGTCATCGTCCAGACCGTTGGTCGATGCCTGGACGACGACCGCCCCCGCCCCGTCGCCGAACAGGACACACGTCGCGCGGTCTTCCCAGTCGAGGATTCGGGTAAACGTTTCGGCACCGATCAGAAGTACGGTTTTTGCCTGCGCCGATCGAATGAAGGCCTCGGCGATGGAGATACCATAGATAAACCCGGAACAGACCGCCTGGATATCGAAAGCGGCACCATTCGACATGCCCAGCATGGCCTGAACGCGCGTCGCCGTCGAGGGAAAGGTCTGATCGGGCGTCGTCGTGGCGACGATGACAAGATCGATGTCATCGACGTCGATCTCGGCATGCGCGATTGCCTTTTGGGCAGCGGCAAGGGCAAGGTCCGACGTGTTTTCGCCGTCATCGGCGATATGGCGCTTATGAATGCCGGTGCGCTCGACGATCCATTCGTGCGACGTGTCGATCCGTTCGGCGAGATCATAATTGGTCACGATCTTGTCCGGCAGATAGGAGCCGCAGCCAATTATGAGGGGTTTAGCGCTCATCCGTTTGCAACCACTTCGACGTCGTCAGGATTGAAAGACGCGCGAAACGCCTCGTAATCCTCTTTAATGCTCTCGTTGAAATCGTTGCCGATCAGGTCAAGCGCCACATGGATGGCGTTGGCAAATCCGACGGCATCGGTCCCGCCGTGGCTTTTGACGCAGATCCCGTTCAACCCGACGAACATGGCGCCGTTATACCGTCTGGGGTCGACCCGCATTTTGAACGTGGTCAAGGCGGACTTGGCCAATAACGCGCCCAGTTTGGGGAACAGGCTGGAGGTCAGCGCTTCCTTAAGGAAATGGCCAAATAGTTTGGCCGTGCCTTCGGCCGTTTTCAGGGCGATGTTGCCGGTAAACCCGTCGGTGACGATCACGTCCACGGTGCCGGCGCCGATATCGTCGCCCTCGACGAAACCGTGGAAACGCAGGGGCAGAGAGGCGTTCGTCAAGCCCTGGGCGGCCGTTTGCACCGCTTGATTGCCTTTCAGGTCTTCCTGGCCGACGTTCAAGATGCCGACCGTTGGGTTGTTCAGGCCAAGCACGTTGCGGGCGAAAACCTCGCCCATGACGGCAAATTGGATCAGGTTATCGGCATCGCATTCGACGTTGGCGCCCAGGTCGAGCATCACGCTTTCGCCACGCCGGGTCGGGAAATAGGTCGCGATCGCCGGCCGGTCGATGCCCGGCAGTGTTTTCAGGACGAATTTGGCCATAGCCATCAAGGCGCCCGTATTCCCCGCGGAAACGATGCCTGCGGCTTCGCCGTCGCCCACCGCATTGATCGCCAGGCGCATGCTGGAGTTGCGGCCGCCGCGGAGTGCCTGGGCCGGCTTGGCGTCATTGGTGACAATTTCGGGGGTATGGCGGATTTCACAGACAGCACGAGCCTTGCCGTGCCGCTCAAGCAGCGGACGGAGCTTCGCCTCGTCGCCGAACAACAGGAACCGAACCCCATTGAGACGCTCAAGCGCGGTTTCGACGCCCTCGACGACCATTTCCGGGGCGTTGTCTCCGCCCATGGCGTCGATGGACAGCGTCACTGGTTCCGACAACGGACGATCCTTTTCGACAGTCTCGGTTTTGACGCCCAGGGAGCGGCTTTTAGGCCGCGTCGGTTGCTTCGATCACTTCTCGGTCGTCGTAGTACCCGCAAGCCTGGCACACATGGTGCGGGCGCTTCAACTCGCCGCAGTTGGGGCATTCGTTGTACGAGCCGGACGGCAAGGCGTCATGGGCCCGGCGCATATCCCGTTTGGACTTCGAGATTTTCTTCTTAGGAACAGCCATGCTGAACAGTCCTCGCTGTTAAAACGCCCACCGCGAGAATTGCCGGTGGGCGCAAAGCCGCTTCTTTAACCAATCTCGGCATCGCCTGCAAGGCTTAACCGCCTTTCGGGGCGTCCCCTTTCTGCAATTGGGCTAAGGCGGCGAACGGGTGATCGGTGACATCTTCGTCATCCTGTCCTGCGTTGCCGCCCGCGTCCGCCAGTTCGGCGCCGTCGGCGCGGGGGTATGGCGCCATTTCCAAGGCAACGACCTCGGTGACGATCTTGCCCAAATCGATGATCCCGTGTTCGGCCCAGTCGGTCGTTTCGTCCGCCAAGGGGTCCCATTCCAGCGCGTCTCCTTCGGCGTCGGAATCAGCCTTATCTTTCGCTTCCGGATCATCTCTCAGATAAACGCGCCTGAATGAACTGTCTATTCGCTCGCGCACGGGCGCCAGGGTGACAACGCAGGTTTGCTGGATCTCCGCCGCGAGCCGACCGTTAACGACGACCTTGTCCGGCCCGCCAGCAGCCAAGTCAAATTCGGCGCGAAGTTCAGTAATGGCCAGAACGTTCAGGAACTTCGCAATCTGCCCGCGTTCCTCGTTGGATGGGGTTACTTTGATCCGGTTTTTGCCCATCCTCAAGACGTCGTCATAGACGACGGGTCGACTGTACGTGTGGTGGGTGGGGGTCATGGACCAAGGTCCGATGCCTTGAATGACACTTTTCCGGTCGCCAGAGCGTCGTCGTCCAAAGCAGCCAGATGAGCGGCCTGGCATCTCAGATAGGCGCAAAAAGAAGCCACCGTCGCGTCAGTCGGGGACGCCCGTCGATACAAATTACGTCGCAATGGCGCGGCCAGCGGATCCTCATTTGTCGCAAGACCGGGCGGCATGGCCAGTCCCTGGCGGTAGGCGGCGGCGCGGCCGTAGAAGCCTTCGATCACTTTTTGCACCCGGACCCGGACCCCGGAATCGCCGTAACTCATTTCTCTGAGGTTCGTTTCCAAATCCTCCATCAAGTGATCGAACAAAGCTTGTTGCAACATTCCATGGCGATCCGGATCTTGAGAAAGACGCTCGACCACAAGGTAAACATGCAGCAGGATCGCTTCCAACCGCCCGTTTTCCGTGTCGGGCACCCCCCCATCGAGATACAGCGCCGGGGTTCGGGCCTGAGCGACGATGGCGCCGTAAAGCGCGGCCGCTTCGTCGCGCGGCGCGTTCTTTCGCACGGTTTTCTTTAGGAAGGAGAACATGTCTGGCGTGGGGCCTCTTCGATCAAGCGGCAATTTTTCGACCAAAGACGCGTTTTTCGACCTGGGGCGTCTGGACTTCCCCGCCAGCTTGCATAAATATTCCGCATTGGCCAGGGGGCATTGCCTTTGCCCGGGCCAATCAAACTTTGGATTGGCAGGTGAGGATGGCAATTCTTTCGCTTTCCGCTTCCGCGCTTAGGGTTGGTCTGGTCGTGTCGCTGTTCGCGGTCACGACCATGGCCTGTGACACGGCACGCATCGCCATACGCGGCAACCTGCCCAATGCCGAGCGATTGGCCGAAGTCACGCCTGGTGACATGTCCCGGGAAGAAGTGGCGGAAGTGCTCGGATCCCCATCCAGCGTCACCCCTTTCAATTCAGATCTGTGGCTGTATATCAGCGAAAAGACATCGACCATCGCCTTTCTGGCGCCCGAGGTTCTGGAACGCAACGTGGTCATGGTCAGTTTCGATCAGGAAGGCATGGTCCGAGAAGTCAAGAAACTCGACCTGTCCAACGCTCAGGACGTGGCCCACGTGGAACGCGTGACGCCGACGTCCGGCAACGAGGTGACCATTTGGGACCAGTTGTTCTCGAACCTCGGTCGGTTCAACAACCCGGCGGGCCTGCAATAATCTGAAAACCTGCCCCGACGCGCCTTGGGGTGCACGGCGACCGCTATCGGAGACACCACGAAACAGCCCCGGAACGGCGGACCGTTCCGGGGCTGTTTCGTGCAGATGACCGCCTATGCCAAGATGGCCAGCAGCAGGATCGCGACGATGTTGATGATCTTGATCATCGGGTTAACGGCGGGGCCGGCCGTATCCTTGTAGGGATCGCCGACCGTATCGCCGGTCACCGCCGCATGGTGCGCGTCGGATCCCTTGCCGCCGTGGTTCCCGTCTTCGATGTACTTCTTGGCGTTGTCCCAGGCGCCGCCGCCCGAAGTCATGGACAGGGCGACGAAAATCCCCGTGACGATGGTCCCCAGCAACATGGCGCCAAGCGCCGAGAACGCGGCCGATTGGTCGGCGACCACAAGGACCACGAAATACATGACGACCGGGGCCAGGACCGGCAGCATGGACGGCAGGATCATCTCCTTGATCGCCGCCTTGGTCAGCAGGTCGACGCATTTTCCGTATTCCGGCTTTGCGGTGCCTTCCATGATTCCCGGGATTTCCTTGAACTGGCGGCGGACTTCGACGACCACCTGCCCCCCGGCACGGCCAACGGCCATCATGCCCATGGCACCGAACAGATAGGGCAGCAACCCGCCGATGAACAGGCCGATCACCACATAGGGGTCCTGCAGCTGGAAGCTGACGTCGACATTCGGGAAGTAGTGTTTGAGGTCCTCCGTATAGGCGGCGAACAGCACCAGGGCCGCCAGACCGGCGGAACCGATGGCATACCCCTTGGTCACCGCCTTGGTCGTATTGCCGACGGCGTCCAGGGCGTCCGTGGTGGTCCGGACTTCATCCGGCAGTTCCGCCATCTCGGCGATCCCGCCGGCGTTATCGGTGACCGGTCCGAAAGCATCCAAGGCCACGACCATACCGGCCAGTGCAAGCATGGTCGTCGCGGCGATGGAGATTCCGAACAGACCAGCACTTAGGTAGGATACGATGATGCCGGCGCAAATCGTAATCACCGGCAAAGCCGTCGCCTCCATGGAAACGGCCAAACCCTGGATCACGTTGGTCGCGTGGCCGGTTTCACAGGCCGCGGCGACACTCTTCACCGGTCGATAATCCGTGCCGGTGTAGTATTCGGTGATCCAAACGATCAGGCCGGTCACGCCCAGGCCGGTCAAGGCGCAGACGAAAAGGTCCGTGCCGGTAACCGCCCGGTCGCCCATGGCGAAGGCCGAGTCCCAGCCCAGTTGGGTGGAGATCACGCCGCCGATCAAGGCGGCCGAGATCACGGCGCTGGCGATGAAGCCCTTATACAGCGCGCCCATGATGCTCTGGCTGCTGCCCAGCTTGACGAACCAGGTGGCGATGACCGAGGCGACGATGCAGGCCGCGCCGATCAACAGCGGGAACAGCATCATTTGTTCCTGCTGGGCGCCGGTGAAGAAGATGGCCGCCAGCAACATTGTGGCCACCACTGTGACCGCATAGGTCTCGAACAGGTCGGCGGCCATCCCGGCGCAGTCGCCGACGTTGTCGCCCACGTTGTCGGCGATGACACCGGCGTTGCGGGGGTCGTCTTCCGGGATACCGGCTTCGATCTTGCCCACCAGGACGGCGCCGACGTCGGCGCCCTTGGTGAAGATGCCGCCGCCCAGGCGGGCGAAAATGGAAATCAGCGAGGCGCCGAACCCGAGCGCGACCAACGCCTCGAGGATGTGGCGCAGGCCTTCGGTCGA
>JANQIJ010000400.1 GCA_028282185.1 Rhodospirillales bacterium | reverse complement strand
GTACCTGGAGACCCCCGCCTCGGGCGCGGCGATCACCGGCAACCCTGGCGACCAGGGCTTCGGCACCATCCTTCAGGGCTTTCTTGAGACCGCCAACGTGAACGCGGTCGAGGAAATCTCGAATCTGATTTCGGCCCAGCGCGCCTACGAGATGAACTCCAAGGTCATTCAGACCTCGGACGAAATGCTCGGCACCCTGACAACGCTGCGCTAGGGACCGAAACACCATAGGCCATCAACGCATTGCACAGATGTCGAGGAACAGGAAAATGATCGCCCAAAGATGCTTCATCGCCGCCATGATCTCCCTGGCCCTGCTGCCGTTCGCGGCGGCCCCGGCCAGCGGCGCGGACGACCGGGCCAAGGCCGCGGAAAAGGCGGCCGAGGCCGGGGCCACGGCGCCCATGCTGCGGGAATCCATCACCGTGGACGGCAAGGTCATCCTGCTGGGCGATCTTTTCCTAAACGTCGGCGATTTGGGCCATGTGGCCGTGGCCTATGCGCCCGCCCCCGGCGAGCGCGCGGTGTTCGACGCGCGCTGGCTGTTCCGTGTCGCCCGGGCCTACCGGCTGCAATGGCGACCGCTGTCGGCGCGCCAACAGGCGGTGGTCGAACGGTCCAGCCAGATCATCGAGCGGATGGAGATCGAAGACACGATCATGGCCGCGTTGTTGGAAAAGGGCGCCGATCCGGAAAGCGAACTGGAAATGACGACCCAACTGTCGCGCCTTCATGTCGCCGCCGATGTTCAGGCGACGATCGGCGTCGACGACATTTCCTTCGACCCCCGGACCCGCCGGTTCGCGGCCCTGGTGTCGGCCCCGGCGAACGATCCGGGAGGTCGCAAACTGCGGCTGACCGGTCGGATCCACCCCGTTGCCAAGGTGCCGGTCCCGGCCCGCACCGTCGGCCGCGGCGACACCATCGACAAACGCGACATCAAATGGATCCGCGTGCGCGCCGATCGGATCATGCCGGACACGGTGCTGAAGCCGGAAGATTTGGTCGGCATGTCCGCCAAGCGCAGCCTCAGGACCGAGGCCATGGTGCGCCTGTCGGATGTCGAACGTCCGGTGCTTGTCACCCGCGGCAGTCTGGTCACCGTCAACCTGGCCTATGGCCCGATGGCGCTCAGCGCTCAGGGCAAGGCGCTCGAAAAAGGCGCCATGGGTGACACCATTCGGATCATCAACACGCGCTCGAAGACGGTCTTCGAAGGCGTCGTCACCGGCCCCGGCCGGGCCCGCATCGACCTGACGACGACCCACGAATTGGCGGCAACCCGTTAACCAGGAAGCCGAGGACAGGACGCCCCTCAAGGGACAGACCCCGGAAAGCTCGAAAGCCAAGAAAGTTCGAAAGCAAGGACAGAAGCCATGCGATACCCTCTCCCCTTCTCCGCCAAGCTGTTGCGCCAGACCGCCCTGGTCACCGTCTTGGCCGCCTCGGTCGCCGGGTGCAATACCCTGACCCGGTTGTCCGAAGTGGGCGATAAACCGGAGATGACCCAAATCCAGAACCCGACCGCGCGCCAGGATTACAAGCCGGTCAGCATGCCCATGCCGGCGCCGAAAGTAGCCGAACGCAATCCCAATTCGCTGTGGCGCGCGGGCGCCCGAGCGTTCTTCAAGGATCTTCGCGCCAAGCAGGTCGGCGACATCGTCACGGTGAAGATGACGCTGAGCGACAGCGCGACCCTGGCCAACAAGACCGAACGGGACCGCACCGACAGCGAAGCGGCCAACGTCACCAACCTGCTGGGCCTCGAAGGCGAGATCACGCGCTACCTCCCCGACCAGGTCAGCCCGGCGGCGATCGCCAACTTCGGAAACCGCCACGACGTCACCGGCGAAGGCAAAATCACCCGTTCGGAAAGCATCAACCTGACCTTTGCCGCCGTCGTCACCCAGGTCCTGCCGAACGGCAACCTGGTCGTCATCGGCCGCCAGGAAATCAACGTCAACGCGGAACTCCGCGAACTCCTGGTCACCGGCATCGTGCGGCCCAGCGACATCGATCCGGACAACACCATTTCGCACGAGAAGATCGCCGAAATGCGCGTCGCCTACGGCGGCCGCGGCACGCTCAGCGACCTTCAAACACCCCGCTGGGGCATGCAGCTTTGGGACATCGTCTTCCCGTTCTGACCGGCTGCACCCTCAAAGGAACGGACAAAAGTTTCCCGTTCTAGGTTCGCTCGAAAGAACCTGGAAAACTCAAAGGCCGGCGCCAAGCGCCGGCCTCTTTTTTTGCGTTGATGGGAATGCAGGCCAAGCACCCTGGGGATGGAAGGGTTGGCTGGGGCGGACTGGCTTCCGGGCACGGTTTGACCATTCAGGCCGGCCGGCAGTCGGCCGACGGGCGTCCCGCGCCAGGCCCAGGCCTGCGCCATCGGCGTCCTCTCGGACGAAGCGATGGCGCAGACACCTGCTAGAACTCTGCGGCCAGTTTGACGGTGGCGGTATGGCTGTCGTTGCCGGTGCCGCCTTCGCCGGTGTCGTAGTCCTCGTCGTGGAGGTATTCCAGGGTGACAGCGAAGTTCTCCATAACGCCGACGGTCACGGCGCCGCCGACCCGCAGTTCGGGCAGGCTCAGGGCCGTGGCCTCGTGCGAGCCCTGGACCGTGCCGGCGAGGGTCCAGTCCCGGTCCAGGATCCGCATCGTATAGGCCAGTTCCGCATGCCAGACCGAAGGCTGGGCGCCCCGACCGTTGAACGCGACCTCGCCCGATTGGAAGGAATCCATGGCCCGCATATAGGCGCCGCGCAGGACGAAGTCGTTGAACGCGAAATCGCCGTGGACCTCGATCCCCGGCACGTAATCGGTCAACGAGGTGTCGTTGGTGATGGCGTCGGTGAAGCCGCCGGAATCGGCGATGTTGTTGACGTAGGAAACGCCGACGTTGTAGCTGGCGCCGTGGCGCTCGCCGCCATAGGCGGCGGCCAGGCCGAACTGATCGATGGCGTTGGTGTCGCCGGCTTTCTGGGTGTCGCCATTGTAGATGTAGCCGCGAACGGTCAGGCCCTCGTAGACCGCGCCGACCTCGACCGCGGCTTCCGCGATCTCGCCCATGTTCTTGGTCAGGGGGTCGGTGCTCATGTCCGTGTCGAAGCCGCCGCCCTGGCCACCGAAGGCTTGGGGCGCCTTGCCGAACTGCAGATAGACGGGAAACTTCTCGGTGTTGCCGACGGTGACCAGGGCCTCGTCGAAATTGATCGTGTCGCCGGTGTCTTCGTAGAGGAACTGCACGTGGGTCGACAGATAGTCGTGGAGCTGGCTGTCGAAGAACACCTCCAGGGTCGCAAGCGCGATGTCGCTCGACCCGGTGCCGTTGAAGTCGTCGGCATGGGTGATCTCGACCTCGGCGACGCCGCCGACCTGGACCTTGTCCAGGATCGAAGACTTGGTCGCCTCGGCCGCGGCTTCGCGGGCGACCCGCTGGGCCGCCGCGTTGGCCGCCGCCTCGGCCTCGATTCGCGACCGCTTCAAGGCCGCCTTGAGATCGTCCAACTGGCGCTGCTGCGCCTCGATCATCCGCATCAATTGTTCCGGCGTCGGCGCCGATTGCGCAGCCGCCGTTTGCATCGCGCCGACGACCAGCGCGACCGCCGCAAGCACCAGCGCGCCCCTGCTCATACTGCCTTTGATTGTCATCTATCTTCCCTTTCTGTTGGCCTTCCAGACTTCGAACGCGAACCGTCTGAGGTCACGATCGCATTGTGAAACCCGTTGGATAAAAATGTTATAACATTACATATCTGATGCCATAACATAGCGCTTTGAATCAAAATGCCAATGTTGTTGTTCACACGGCGTTTGTAAGGCATTTGCACCCGCACGGCCTCGGCCTGGCGGGGCGCCCCAAGATCACACTGATAGGGCGCGGGCCGTGCAGGTTCACCACCACTCAGCTCTCCGGTTTCAGGGCGGTGATCAAGGCCTCCAGATTGTGTTCGAACATCGCCACATAGCTGGTCGCGGGGCCGCCTTTTTCGGACAGCGCGTCCGAGAACAGCCGGCCGCCGATCTTGAGGCCCGTCTCCCGCGAAATCTGTTCGACCAGGACGGGGCTGGTGATGTTTTCGACGAACAGCGCGCCGGCGCCGGTTTTCTTCAGGTGGGCGATCAGCCCCGCCAATTCCTTGGCGGACGGCTCGGCCTCGGTATCGATGCCGACGGGCGCCAGGAAATCAAGCCCGTAGGCCTGGGCCAGATAGCCGAAGGCGTCGTGTGCCGTGACCACTGTGCGGCGGTTCTTCGGCAGGGCCGAAAACGCCTTTTTGGCGTTGTCGTGGACCTTGCGCAGCTTGGCGATATAGGCATCCGCGTTGGCGCGGTAGTCGCCCGCGTTCTCGGGGTCCACCTTGGCCATGCCGGCGGCGATGTTGTTCACATAGATCACGCCGTTGGTGAGCGCGTTCCAGGCGTGGGGATCGATCTCGCCCTCGACGCGAAGCGGCGTAACCCCCTCGGTGGCGACGAAAACTTCGCCGTTACCGCCGGCGTTCTCGATCAAGGCGTCCGACCAGGTTTCGAAGCCAAGGCCGTTGACGAAGATCACGTCGGCGCCGGCGACAGCGACAGCATCGCCGGTGCTGGGCTGATAGACATGCGCATCGGCATCGGGGCCGACGATGGTGGTGACGGTTGCGTGGTCGCCGGTCACCTGGCGGACCATGTCGCCCAGGATGGAAAAGCTGGCGACGACCTTGATGGGATCGGCGGCGGCGATCGAACTGGTCACGGTCAGCGCAAAAAGCACCAGCCCGCTCAAGAAACCCTTCATTGAACTTTCTCCTTTTGGTGGGGATGTGGAAAATTTGATGGAACGTTTGCCGTTTGCTGCGAGGTCTCCGCCTCGGGCTCCCGTCGGTTCATGAAGCCCAGGCCCTGCGGCGCCAGCAAAAGGCTGGCCGCGAAGAAGCCGCCGGCGACCAAAACGATGGCCGGCCCGGACGGCACGTCTGGCGCGTAATAGGAAATGATCAGCCCGATCCAGCAACTGGCGATGGCGAAGACAAAGGTCAGGATCAGATAGCCGGTCAATGTCGACGCCCAATAGCGGGCCGCGGTGGCGGGCAGAATCATCAAGCCCACCGCCATCAAGGTGCCCAGCGCCTTGAATGCCCCCAACAGGTTCAACACGACCAGGAACATGAACCACTGGACGACCAGCCCGGGCCGCTTCGACTGGCTCTCGTGAAACACCGGATCGATGGTGTTGGTGGTCAGGGGCCGCAGGATCAGGGCGAAGCTGGTCAGCGTGATCGTCGCCGTCGCCCCGATCAGGAACAGAGTCTCGTTATCGATCCCGAGGATCGAGCCGAACAGAAAACTCTTCAGCGGCACCGCTGATCCGGAGGCCGAGAGGATGAAGATACCCAAGGCCAGGGCGATGAGGTAGAGCGAGGCGAGGCTCGCGTCCTCTCTGATTATCGTGAACCGGGCGAGCAGGCTGGTCAGGATGGCAACGGTGATCCCCGCCGCCAATCCGCCGACGACCATCGACGCGACGGACAGTCCGGCAACGACGAAGCCGATGACGATCCCGGGCACGATGGCGTGGGCCATCGCCTCACCCGCCAGCGACAGACGGCGCAGCACCAGGAACGCGCCGACCGGGGCGATCGAGAAGCTCAACACACTGGTCGCGGCCAGGGCCCGCAGCATGAAGTCGTATTCCAGCCACTCAAACACCGGGCGCTTCCGCCGTCTGCCCGCCTTGCACGTCTTCGCCGCGATACATGGCTTCCTGCCAGGCCGCCTGACTGGCCGACATATAGCCGAGTTCGACCAAATTGCCGGGGGTCAGGGTGGCTCGCGGCGGGCCGAACCGCGCCCTGCCGCGCCCCAACAGCAGGGCCGAGGTGCAATGTTGCAGCACGGCCGACAGATCGTGCAGCACCAAGATCGTCGCCCGCCCCTCGGC
>JANQIJ010000391.1 GCA_028282185.1 Rhodospirillales bacterium | reverse complement strand
TCGCAGAGCTGACCGGCCGGGATAAGGTCGTCGCCATGGTCGGCGACGGCATCAACGACGCGCCGGGGTTGGCCCAGGCCGACCTTGGCATTGCCGTTCGCGGCGGCGCCGACGTGGCGATGGACGCGGCCGACGTGGTCTTGATGCACGACGACCCGGACATGATCCCGGAAACGCTGGCCGTGGCGCGCCGGGTCACCGTGACCTTGCGCCAAAACCTGTTTTGGGCCTTTGCCTATAACGTCATGGCCATTCCCTTGGCGGCCCTCGGGTTTCTGAACCCGATGGTCGCCGGCGTGGCGATGGCGCTTAGCAGCCTATCCGTGGTCGGCAACGCGCTGCGCCTTAAGGTCGCGGCCGGCGGCCGGCAACGGCGGACAACCGTCCCGGAACAGGTGCCGCCAGCGCCGTGACCCGCTTGACGGCGGCAGTGGCGGGGAGTACCAGCAGAGACACGCCCATCGCCCGGCGTTGACCCAGGCGCTGGGGCATGGATCTGGACAAGGTGATGGATCGCCCGGAAAGCCTGCTCAAGACTGCCGTCAAGGACCCCGTGGTTCGCTTGGCCGCATTGGTCGGCGCCGCGATGGGGGGCGTCTTGGTCGCCGCCTTGTTCCTGATTATCGAGCGACCGCGCGAGATCGCCGAGACGCCACCCCAGACGGTGGCGCAACCGGCAATCGACCAAGCCGCTCCGGCCCAGCCGGAGACCGGGCCGCAGGCTCCTGTGACCCGGCTTGAAAAGCTAGCCGGGGCGCCGGTGAAGACCACGGTGATCCCACCGCCGGCGGCCGCTGCCGTGCCGCAGGCGTCAGCGCGGCCCCTCCACGGGGCGGATGACCAGATCGCCGATATCGGCGCGGATCGCACGGCCCCGGCGCCGCCGGATGCCGGGGGTTACGCGCCGCTTTCCGTGCCGTCCACCGCGAACGGCCCGACGCCGCTGTCCACGGAAACGGCTTCGGTTCCGATCTTGGCGTCGCCCAAGCCACAGGTCCCGCCGAATGCGCCCAGCGCGGGGGAGTCCGCAAAGGGACCGCCGCGCATCGCCATCGTAATCGATGACATGGGTGTTGATCGACGTCGCACGGCCCGGGCCCTCAAACTGCCGGGGCGCGTGACCTTTTCGTTCCTCCCCTATGCCAAGGATATCCAGGCGCAGGCCGATCAGGCCCGGGCGGAAGGCCATGACGTCATGCTTCATGTCGCGATGGAGCCGGAAAGTGCCGAGATCGATCCGGGACCGAACGTCTTGTTGACGGGGCTGCCGGACGATGAACTGCGCGCCAGTCTGGATTGGAACCTGCGTCAGATGACCGGTTACGCCGGCGTCAACAACCATATGGGCAGCCGCTTCACCCGTGACCTGGCAAGCATGCGGGTGGTGATGGCCGAACTGCGCGCGCGCGGCCTGTTCTTTCTGGATTCCTTGACCAGTCGTGACAGCGTCGGCAGCCGCACGGCGCGTGAGGCGGGGGTGCCCGTGGTGCGCCGCGATGTGTTCATCGACCACCGCGACGACCCTGATTTCGTCGCGGCGCAACTGGCGAAGGTTGCCCGTCTCGCGAAAAAGTCCGGCCTGGCCGTGGCGATCGGTCACCCCAGGGATCACACGCTCGCGGCCCTGGAAGCCTGGCTGCCGGAGATGCAGGCCGCCGGTTTCGTCCTGATCGGCGTCTCCGAGGCGGTGCGGCCGAACGCGCCGCTGCGCGGCCATGTCCCGACCGCGTCGGTCGAACCGTCCGGTTGAGGTCAATGAAACTGCCGGCGCGCGGCCTTTGTCAGACCGCCTGCAAAAGCCCAACGGCCGAGCCCAATCGCGTTGATTTGGCGCAAACAGGTCGGCGCGACGGGCATTGAGTGCCCGGTCAACCGGCGAACTTGGCGGCTTCTTCCGCGGCTCGGATCAAGGCGCGGGCCTTGCTGCGGCTTTCCTGATACTCGCCTTCCGGCTGGGAATCATGGACCACGCCGCCGCCGGCCTGGACGAACATCGTATCGTCCTTGACCACCGCGGTTCTGAGGGCAATGCAGGAATCCATGTCGCCGTCGGCGCCGAAATAGCCGATGCAGCCGGCATAGGCGCTGCGCCGGTCCGGTTCCAATTCATCAATGATTTCCATGGCCCGAACCTTGGGCGCGCCGGACACGGTGCCCGCCGGGAATCCGGCGAACAGGGCGTCCAAGGCGTCCAAGTCGCCCTTCAGACGGCCTTCCACGTTCGAAACGATATGCATGACGTGGGAGTAGTTTTCGATGATGAACTGGTCGGTGACGCTGACCGTGCCCGTTTCCGCGACCCGGCCCACGTCATTGCGCCCAAGGTCGAGCAACATCAGGTGTTCGGCCAGTTCCTTGGGGTCGGACAAAAGGTCTTGGGCCAAGTCCTGGTCCTCGGTCGTGTCCTTGCCGCGCGGCCGGGTGCCGGCAATCGGCCGGATTGTGACCGTGCCGGCGCGGACGCGGACCAGGATTTCCGGGCTGGAGCCGACCAAGGCGAAGTCGCCGAAATCCAGAAAAAACAGGAAGGGAGACGGATTGAGCCGCCGCAGCGCACGGTAAAGCGCAAACGGCGGATAGGGGAAGGGAACCGAGAACCGTTGCGACAGAACGACCTGAAAGACATCGCCGGCCTTGATGTACTCCTTGCCCGCCTCGACCATGGCGTGGAACTGGTCCCGGCTCATGTTAGACTGGGGGTCGAGCGACGCCACGTCGATATCCGGAATGGCACGGGCGGCTTCCGGCAACGGACGATCGAAATCGGCCACCACCTGGCGCAGACGGGCAACCGCCGCGTCATAGGCATCGCGGGCGGCTTCGCCGGCGACGGGACGGACTGGCGTAATTACTGACACGCGATCCTCGATGGTGTCGAACACCGCCATGACCGTGGGCCGAAGGTAGACGCCGTCGGGAATGCCGATCACGTCCGGGTTGTCGTCGGGGATGTTCTCGATCAGGCGGACGGTGTCATAGGCGGAATAGCCGACAAGCCCGGCGCTCATTGGCGGCAGGCCCGCCGGCAGGTCGATGCGAGACGCCGCGACCAGGGCCCTGAGCGAGGCAATGGCACCGTCCCGCTCGGCCACGGGGCAGGGCGCGAAGGCGGACGAATCCCGTTCCGGCGAAGTGTTGATTTCCGCGCGCTCCCCGGCGCAACGCCAGATCAGGTCCGGGTTCAACCCGATAAACGAGTAGCGCCCCCGCTGGGCGCCGCCTTCGACGCTTTCCAGAACGAAGCTATTGGATTTGCCCCGGGCAAGCTTGAGAAAGGCCGAAACCGGTGTTTCGACGTCAGAGACCAGGCTTGTCCAGAGAACCTGGGCAGCGCCGTCGTCGTGGGCACGGCGGAAGGTGTCAAGGTCGGGCGATATCTTCATACGTTGCGGGCCCCGAAACGGGCTGTATGGGTCGCCTGCCGGGCGCCTGTCAATAGCCGGTCGATTGAGACGTCGGCATGGGCAGTGCCGACGGGTCGAGCACCGTGCGCAGGACATCTTCGTTAACCGTGACCCCTTGGCTTTCGCGAAGACCGGCGGCCAGTTGTGTCACCAGGTCGTTTTTCATGATGGCGGCCAGCTCTCGTTCGGCCGCGACAAGGCCGTCATGCTCGGCGGTCGCGTCGGCGGCGACGATCCGCGTGACCTTGCTGACGTAATAGCCATCGTCGGCACGGGTAACCGCGGTGTCGTCCGGCGTCAGGGTGAAGATATCCGTCAGCAACTGTCCCGGGATGCCTGATTGGGCGCGGGAGTGGTAGCGCTTCAACTCCTTGGTTTCCGCCAGCCTGGCGCCGAATTCGGTTGCCAATGCCTGGGCGTCTTCGCCACCTTTCAAGCGGTCGGCGAGGTTGCGCGCCAAGGACAGCGTCACGTCGCGGCGGCGCTCGGCAATGACGGCATCGCGGACCGCTTGTTGGACCGTTTCGAAGGGCCGCAACGCTGGCGCGGTCACTTTATTGACACGCAAAACAAAATAGGCTTCATCGCCGCCTTCGAGGATCGTCGAATCATCACCCTCTTCGGTTTCGAACGCTGATGTCGCCACGGGTCCCGAGGGTATACCAAGGTCAACCAGCGGCTGACCGTCCCCGCCATTGCCGATGCGATCGATGGCCGGAATCTGTTGCGCGGTGAGGTTCAAGGTTCGAGCCGCGTCCTCCAGGGTCACGCCCTTGCCCAATTCGTCTTCGAGCTGGTTGACCAAGGTGTACAACGAATCGACGGCGCGTTCACGCGCCAGGCGGTCGCGCAGGTCCGCCGCCGCGGTATCAAGGCTGGCGTCTTCGGCGGCCAAGATTTCATGCACCTTGACCAGAAAGAAGCCAACGCCTGCCGGCCCGGGGATCGGTTCGGTCACTTGGCCGGCCGAAGCCGCGAAGGCAGCGTCGGCAAGTTCGGCGATGACCTCGGACTTTGACACCGTGCCCAAATCGGTGCCTTCCTTATCCATGCCCGCCAGTTCCTGGGCGACCTCGACGAAATCGCGGCCGCCGGCCAAGGCCTGTTTCGCCTTGTCCGCCGTGGCACGATCGGCAAGGAACATTTGCGACAACCGGCGACGCTCGGGCGCGCCCAGGGTATCCGCCTGGGCCTCGAAAGCCTTGGCGACGTCGTCATCGGTCACAAGGTCCGGATCGACCAGGTCGTCGGCGCGCAGCACGACCAGCGTCAGCGCCCGAAGCTCCGGCGCGGTGAAGGTTTCGGCGTTTTCCTTGTGAAAGGTCCGCATTTCGGCATCCGTCGGTTCGCCGGGTACGCCGACATCCGCGTCACTGACGAACAGCGTGCGGGCAAAACGCTTTTCCTCGCGATAATCGAACACCGCGCGGGCCAGCGGTGCCGGCGGCACAAGGCCTATTTCGACGGTGTCGATCACCATGGACCGCGCGACGTCGGCGCGGACCCGCTCAAGGTATTCGGCTTCGGAAAGGCCGAATTGGCGCAACACCATCTGCAGCCGCTGCCTGTCGAAGGTGCCGCCGCCCAAGGCGCTTTGGAAGGCGGGATTGGCGCGGACTTCGTCGCGCACCACGGCATCGGAAACGGCAAGCCTCAAGTCCGTCGCCTCGCCGGCCAATAGGACATCCGTGATCATCCGGCCCAGGACAGACTGCGGCAGGCCCAGCATGCGCGCAGTGTCCTCCGTCAGGCGGTTGCCGAACTGGGGGTTCAGGCGGGCGATCTCGCGGCGGACTTCATCCTCCAGCTCGGTGCGGGTGATTTCCTCGCCAGATATCTCCGCGACCGGCAGGTCTTGGGACCGGTAAGTCACCATGTCACCGACGCCCCAGGCGGCAAAGCTGATGATCAACAGGCCGAGAATGACCTTCACGACCAGCGAACCGGTGTTTTCACGTATCTTGCGAAGCATTGACTTTATTCCTGGCGGTTATCGCGGGTGGATGTGGCCTCATGTCGGCCGGGCCGACGACGCGGCGGCGCATCATAGGGCGCGCCCTTTGACCCCGCAACACCGACAGTTCCCGGACTACCGACGAAACGTGGCGGAATTCGGACCAAGGGCGGTTTGGAAAGGCGGCAGGGTGTGCTAGAGGAGGGGCCGGTCGATTTCGGGGAAGGAGTTGAACACAACATGACGGACGGACGCAGGCCGCTGATCGCGGGAAATTGGAAAATGAACGGCGGCCTGGACGCGGTCGATGACCTCGCCGGTGCGCTTGCCGGGCACATGGCGAGCTTGGCCGCCGCGCCGGTTTTTGACATGGCGGTTTGCCCGCCGTTCCCCTTGCTGCCGATGATCGGCGCGGCGATCGAAGAAAGCGGCGTTCTTCTTGGCGCCCAGGATTGCCACGCCGCGGCCAAAGGGGCGCACACGGGGGACACCAGCGCGGGTCTGCTCGCCGAACTCGGCTGTCGTCTGGTCATCGTCGGTCATTCCGAACGGCGTACCGACCACGATGAGACGGATGACTTGGTTCGCGTCAAAGCGGAAGCGGCCCAAGCCGCCGGCATGGCTGCCATCGTTTGCGTCGGCGAGACCGAGGCCGAACGCGACGCCGGGAGGGCCCTTGAAGTCGTTATCGGCCAAGTGGCCAATTCGATACCGGCGGCATCGACGGCCGAGACACTGGTCGTCGCCTATGAGCCCGTCTGGGCCATCGGGACCGGCAAAACGGCAACCCCCGACGACGCCCAGGAAGTCCACGGGGCGATCCGCACGGCCTTGGCCGAGCGTTTCGGGGGCAACGCGGCGGCGGCCATGCGAATCCTGTACGGGGGGTCGATGAAACCCGGCAACGCGGCGGAACTGCTGGCCAAACCGGACATAGACGGCGGTTTGATCGGCGGCGCCAGCCTGCAGGCAGACGACTTCTGGGCCATTGCCCAGGCCGCGGGGTAGGGGCGGTCGCCGCGGTTATCGGCGCAAAAT
>JANQIJ010000389.1 GCA_028282185.1 Rhodospirillales bacterium | reverse complement strand
TTTTTGCGCGTCGCCGAACCCGCCGGCAAGTCCATCGACCTCGGACAGGATGTGCCTGAGGGCACGGTCGTGATGGCGGCGGGTGATCTCTCCCGGCCGGGGGCGCATGGCCTTTTGAAACGTCTCGACCGTTTGCCGCGCCATGCGCGCCAGGTCCCGGGGCTTTTCCGCATAAAGCGCCGACACGCGATCCAACAGGTCGGGAAAGCCGATGGTGCCGGCCATGGGTTCGGGCGGGAAATACCCGCCGCCGTAGAACGGATGGCCTTCCGGCGTGAGAAACAGGGTCAGCGGCCAGCCCGTGGGCAGGCCCAGAAGAAAGGCCTGGTTCTGGAACGCGGCGTCGATTTCGGGTCGCTCCTCGCGGTCCAACAGGACCGGCAGGAACAAACGGTTGATCTGCCGCGCGATCCGCGGGTTCTCGAAGGATTCGCGTTGCATCACGTGGCACCAGTGGCAGGCCAGATAGCCGACCGACAGCAGGATCGGTTTGCCCGTCCGGCGCGCTTCGTCCAGCGCTTTCTGGCCCCAGGGGCGCCAGTGCACCGGGTCCGTCGCATGTGACCGCAGGTAGGGGCTGGTCTCGTCGGCCAAACTGTTTTCTTCCGCGACGCCCCTCACCGGGGCCAGGGCAAGCGTCACCGCAACAACAGCCACCGCCAGGAAATGGCGCTTCGCCACGTTTCCAGCCTCTCCCTGCGCCCCGGCCGACCGTCGACCCGCCCAAACCTTAGGAAGCCCCGGGAAGACGGCCATCATATGGCGCCGACCGGCAGGGCCGTGCGGTAGGCGACCTGTTTGAGGGAGAAGCTCGACTTGATCGCGGCGACACCCCTGACCCGGGTCAGTTTGTCCAACAGGAAACGCTCATAGGCGGCCAAGTCCGCCGTCACCACGCGCAGCAAGTAATCCGCGTCGCCGGTCATCAGATAGCATTCCATGACCTCGGGCCAGGCGCGGATGTTGGCCTCGAATTCTTCCAGAGCCTGTTCGACCTGGCGTTCCAGGGTGACGTTGATGAAGATCGAGACCGGCAGGCCGACCGCCTGTTGATCGACCAGGGTGACATAGCCTCGGATCACGCCGGCATCTTCCAATTGTCGCACCCGGCGCAAGCAGGGGGAGGCTGACAGGCCCACGGTTTCGGCCAGTTCGACGTTGCGGATGCGGGCGTTGTCCTGCAGCGCCGTGAGGATGCGGCGATCGATGGCATCCAGGTCAGGATTTGGCATAACTCACTATTTATCTGTCAATTTTAGATGATTAATTGCCAATTATGGCGCCATTTCAACTGTGAACGCAACCAAATGCCGCTTGATTTGCGATATCATTGCGCCGCACGTCCGATCCCATCCCCCGTTGCCCGTTCCCGCTCCTTGCCGGAGGTCCCCATGGCGCCCCTCGATACGCCCAACCACCTAATGATTGATCCAAACCCGAAGGTCGCGCCCGACGCCGGGACCCTGGCCGATTTGGCCGACCTGCAATCGCGAATCCTGTGGCTGTCGACGTGGATGATCCATAACGCCAACCACCTGCGCGCCAAGACCGACGGGTTGAAGGTCGGCGGCCATCAGGCCTCCTGCGCGTCTTCGGCGGCGTTGATGACGGCGCTGTATTTCCATGCGCTCAGGCCGAACGATCGGGTTGCCGTGAAACCCCACGCCAGCCCGGTGTTCCACGCGATCCAGTATTTGCGGGGCAAGCAGATCCGGGAGAACCTGGAGAACTTCCGCGGTCTCGGCGGCGCGCAAAGCTATCCGTCGCGCACCAAGGACGCGGACGAGGTTGATTTCTCCACCGGGTCCGTCGGCCTGGGCCCGGCCATGGCGATGTTCGCCTCCCTCGCCCAGGACTATTCCCGCCGCCATTTCGCGAGCGTCCGCGAGCGCGACGCGGGGCGCATGATCGCGCTCGTCGGCGATGCGGAAATGGACGAAGGCAACATGTACGAAGCCATTCTGGAAGGCTGGAAACATAACTTGCGGAACTGCTGGTGGATCATCGACTACAACCGGCAAAGCCTGGACGGCGTGGTCAATGACAAGCTGTTCCGTTTGATCGACCGGCTGTTCCGCGCCGCGGGATGGCGCGTCGTGATCATGAAGTACGGCAAGCTGATGCGCGACGCCTTCGAAAAGCCGGGCGGCAAGGCGTTGAAGAAGTGGATCAGCGATTGCCCCAACGACCTTTACGCGGCGCTGACGTTCCAGGGCGGGGCCGCCTGGCGCGACCACCTGATCGCCGACATCGGCAACGAAGCCGGAGTCGCCGGTTTGCTCGCCCGTTACACGGACGAAGAATTGCAGGCCTTGATGTCCAACCTGGGCGGCCACTGCCTGCAGACCATTTGCGAAGCCTTCGCCTCGGCCGACGATGATGTGCCGACCTGTTTTCTGGCCTATACGATCAAGGGCTGGGGCCTGCCATTGGCCGGCCACAAGGACAACCACGCGGGCATTCTGACGCCGGACCAATTGGCCGGATTCCAAAAAGACCTGGGCATTCCCGAAGGTCAGGAATGGGCGCCCTTCGCCGGCATGGAAGACCGCGCCGAGGCGCTCAAGGCGGTCATCAACGCCGCTCCCTTGAACGGCAGCCAGGGCCGCCGGTACGAGGCCCCGGCCGTGGCGCTGCCGGCGTCGTTGGCCGTTCCGACGGCCGCGGTCCAATCGACCCAGGAAGCCTTCGGCAAGATCATGTTCGAAATCGCCGGATCGGACCTTGCGCTGGCTGATCGGATCGTCACCACCTCGCCGGATGTCACGGTCTCGACCAACCTGGGCGGTTGGGTCAACCGGCGCGGCATCTTCGCCATCAAGGAAAAGGAAGACACCTTCCGCCGGGAAAACGTGCCGTCCGTCCAGAAATGGGGCGCCAACGACGAAGGCCAGCATCTTGAGTTGGGCATCGCCGAGAACAACCTGTTCCTGGCCTTG
Organism: Rhodospirillales bacterium; assembly: GCA_028282185.1. GTDB lineage: Bacteria > Pseudomonadota > Alphaproteobacteria > Rhodospirillales > Casp-alpha2 > UBA1479. The sequence continues at coordinate 4,272 of JANQIJ010000389.1, read as the reverse complement.
GCGGCCTTGGGCCTGAACCATGAGCTGAACGGCGAACGCCTGTTGCCCGTCGGCACGCTATACGATCCGTTCATTCAGCGCGGCCTGGATGCCTTGAATTATGCCTGTTACCAAGATGCCCGGTTCATGGTCGTCGCTACGCCGTCCGGCGTCAGTCTGGCGCCCGAGGGCGGCGCCCATCAATCCGTTGCGACACCGATGATCGGCATGGGACAGCCGGGTCTGGCCTATTTCGAGCCGGCCTACGCCGACGAGCTGGCCGCTATCATGCACTGGGGGTTCGGCCACATGCAGGCGGCGGACGGCGGTTCGGTCTATCTGCGCCTGTCGACGCGACCGCTGGCCCAGCCGGCCCGCGCGCTCGATGCCGCCACGACGGCGGGCATCATCGCCGGCGGCTATTGGCTGAAACGGCCGGCCCGTCCGGACGCGGGCGCCATCGCCGTGACCGGCGTGTTGAGCGCGGAAGCGCTGGCCGCCGCCGAAAAGATCGACGGCGTCGGGGTTCTGGCCGTGACCTCGCCAGACCGGTTGTACAACGATTGGCGGGCCCAAGGCGGCACCAGTCAGGCGTCGAGATTGCTGGCCGAGGTTGCTCCCGGGGCGCCGTTGGTCACGGCGATTGACGGCCATCCGGCGGCCTTGGGTTGGCTCGGCGGGGTTGCCGGTCAGCGCGTCCAGTCCCTGGGCGTCGCCGACTTCGGGCAATGCGGCACGATCGACGATCTCTATCGGGCCTATGGTCTGGATGTGGACGCCATGGAACAGACGTTCCGGGCCTTGCGTTAGGGGTCGCGTCCCGGATCGCGGGTGGACCCGCGAAAGGCGTCAGCCGACCGGGCGGAAACCCGGATGGTCAAAGCGGTGGGCGCCCTGTCTCAGGTCCCGGCTCTTTCCCTGACGCGCTCGGCGGTCGTCTATCAGGTGCTGGACGAAGTCCTCGACGGCGCCGCCATGGGCGAAGCGATCGCGCAGATGGGTCATCACCTGGCGCTGGGTCCGGGCCCGCCAGGGGCGGTTTTTCGCCGGGGTTTCGGCCAAAGGCACGGGCGCGCCGTCGATGCTGAGCGCCCCCCGGGTCGACAGATACAGGCCCAACCGGTCGGGTCGGGGGCCGACGTCGACCTTCGCTTCGAAATCGGTCAATTCGCCATAGGCATAGTTTCCGGCACCAACTTCCGTGCCGTGCATCTGTGATAACTGCGTCGGCGTCAGCCAATTGACGAACAGGGTGACGACGGTGCCGGGCGCCGTATGCAGCGTCGCGGGGACCGAACCGTATCCGGCGAAATGGGCGGAATAGACGCTGTCGAACCCGGTCAGGTGGATGCGCTGCACGGGCACATGGCCGTCCGCCGGATCGGCGAACTTCCAGGCCAATGCCCGGGGCGATTGGTTGGAACCCACGGCCAGCACCGCTGTCCGGTCCTTGAGGTCGCCCAGGTCGGGACTCGATGTCACGACGCGGACCTTGCCGGCATGAATGACGTAGGACCGGTCCGGCACGTCGTAGGGGTAGGCCAGGGCGCGTTCCGGGTCTTTCCCCGGCCGGGCCGGGTGGCGGGCCGGGCGCGCCGGCGGGTCTTCTGGGGGGCCGGGCCGGGCGCGTGTCATTCCAGGTATTGGGAAATGTCCACGTCGTCGATCTGATAGGGTTCCAGGAACCGGTCGGCGTATTCCTTGAACACGCCGGAGGTCAGGAACAGCTTGAACAGCTCGTCGTCGATATGCGCGTCCTTCTTCATGAAGGACATGATCTTGATGCTGGCCGACAGCTTCTTCGGGTCCTTGTAGGGCCGGTCGGCGGCGGTCAGGGCTTCGAAGATATCGGCGATCGCCATGATCCGGGCGGGGACGGACATGTCTTCCTTGGTCAGTTTCCGTGGATAGCCCGTGCCGTCCATCTTTTCGTGGTGGCCGCCGGCGTATTCGGGCACGCGCTGCAACTGTTTCGGGAAGGGAAGCTGTTCCAGCATGATGATCGTCTGGACGATATGGTCGTTGATCTTGAAGCGCTCTTCTTCCGTCAACGTGCCGCGGGCGATGCACAGGTTGTAGATCTCGCCGAAGTTATACTTGTGCTCGGGGATGTTGAGCTTGAACCCGAAGGGGTTGTCCGGCTGCGCCGCCGGTTCCAGGGCATCGCGATAGACCACATGGTCGTCCCGATCCTCCAATAGATGTTCGGTCGCCGGCAGCGGCCTGGGTTCGGTCCGTTCCTTGCGCTTGCGCTCTTCGAACGACAACCCCAAGCGGTCGTCCAGCGTCCGGGTCCAGGTGATGCCGCCGATCGCGCGAACCCGTTCCTGGTCTTCCTCGGCCATGAATTCGTCGCCGACGTTGGCCTTGGCGATGAATTCGTAATCGCCGTCGATCTTGGCCAGGCGTTCCTCGAATTGGCGTTTCAAGTCGTCCGGGTCGCCGTTGCCGGCGGCCAACGCCTTGTAATAATCGATCTCGGCGTCGCGCTTCAGCACCTCGAAGCGCATTCGAATCTCGTGGATGCGGTTATAGATGGTTTCAAGTTTGACCGCCTTGTCGACGACGTACTCCGGGGTCGTCACCTTGCCGCAATCGTGTAGCCAGGCGCCGATGTGCAGTTCGTACCATTGGTCCTCGGTCAAATCGAAATCGCGAAACGGGCCGTCCGTCGCTTCGCAAGCCGCCTTGGCCAGCATCTTGGTCAGTTCCGGCACCCGTTGGCAGTGGCCGCCGGTGTAGGGGGATTTGGCGTCGATCGCGGAGGCGATCAGTTCGATGAAACTTTCCAGTAGGTTGCGTTGACCCTCCAAGAGCTGTTGGTTGTCGAGCGCCACTGCCGCCTGCGACGCCAGGGCTTCGACCAGGGGCTGAATGGTCTGGGAAAAATCGATCACCGCGCCGGTCTCCGGATCGGTGGCGTTCAACAGCTGGATGACGCCGATGATTTCGTCCTGGCTGTTCTTCAGGGGCACGGTCAGGAACGACCTGGAGCGGTAGCCCGTGCCTTCGTCGAATTTCTTGGTTCCGGAAAAGTCGAAGTTCTCGGCCTCGTAGGCGTCCTTGATGTTGATCGAGGTGCCGGTCAGGGCGCAGTAGCTGGCGATGTTTTTTTCGTTCGGTTCGCCGGTTTCCGGATCGCGCATGCGGATCGGCGGAAAGGTGATTTCTTTGCCCGTGGTCCCGCCCAGCGCGATGTTCAGGGAATCGGTGCGCATGATTTCGAACTTAAGCGCGTCGTCTTCGGTCTTGATGTAGAGCGTTCCGCCGTCGGCGTTGGTCAGATCCTTGGCTTCCAGGAGAATCCGTTCCATCAGGCGGTTGATGTCGCGCTCGGCGGAAAGAGCGATGCCGATGTCGATCAGACGCTGGAAATTGACCAGCTCCGTGTTGCCTTCCGCGGCGCTGGCCTCAACGGACATGTTTCACCATCGTCGTTCTCAACATCTGCCGGACCGCGGGTTGCGCTGAACGGACGCGCCGGCCTCCCACGGGCCTTCCTTCATACCCTTTGCCGTCGACCTTGAGCGTTTTGCTAACGCGATGAATCGACGGACAAAAGGGTATCCGTGTTTTCGAAATAAGACAACTCGGGGCGGTTTCAATCGTCCACTTCCTTGTCTAGGCTGCGGTGAACTTCGACGGGGGCGCCTTTCATGGCTTACGCATCGCTGCGCGATTTCATTTTCGAACGCCTGGAACCTCAGGGCCGGCTGGTCCGGGTGACGGCGCCGGTTTCGCCGCATTTGGAAATGACCGAAATCCAGACCCGCCTGATCGCCGAGGGCGGTCCCGCCGTGCTGTTCGAAAACGTTGTCCGCGCCGACGGCACGGCCTATGGCATGCCGGTCCTGGTCAATCTGTTCGGAACGGTCGAGCGGATCGCCTGGGGCATGGACCGGGAGCCGCCGGGCCTGCGCGAGGTCGGTGAAACGCTGGCCTTCCTGCGCCAACCGGAACCGCCGGGCGGGCTCAAGGACGCGATGGAGATGCTGCCGTTGTTGAAGACCGTCATGGCGATGAAGCCCAAGACCGTCGGCCGCGCCCCCTGCCAAGAGGTCGTCCTTGAGGGTGATGAGATCGACCTGGGCGCCCTGCCGGTGCAGGGCTGCTGGCCCGGCGAACCGGCGCCGCTGGTGACCTGGCCGCTGGTCGTGACACAGGGGCCCGAAGCCGGGCAGAAGGGCGGCGACCGGCGCGACGGCTACAACCTGGGCATCTACCGCATGCAAATCACGGGCCGGGACACCACGTTGATGCGCTGGCTGAAACACCGCGGTGGGGCCCAGCATC
>JANQIJ010000360.1 GCA_028282185.1 Rhodospirillales bacterium | reverse complement strand
CCTCGACCTGGAAGACGCGGTCGCGATCGCCGAAAAACCGGCGACCCGCGAAACGGTCGTCCAGGCGCTGAAGGCGCATCCCGGCAAACGCGGCTACGTTCGCGTCAACGCTTGGGACACGGATTTCTGTTTCCGCGACGTCCAGGCCGTCGTCGGCCCCTGGCTGACGGGTGTCATGCTGCCCAAGGTCGAGGAACCGGCCCAGCTGGTCGGCATCGATTGGATGATCACGCAGTTGGAACGCGAACAGGATATGGCGCCGGGCGCCGTTGACTTGCTGCCGATCATCGAGACCGGTCGGGGGCTGGCCAACGTGCGGGCGATCGCCGCCGCGTCAACAAACCGCGTCCGGCGCCTGTCGTTCGGTGCCGGCGACTACACCAAGGACATGGCCATGCGCTGGACCGTGGATGAAGGCGAGATCGATCACGCCCGGGCCGAGGTCGTCCTGGCCTCCCGGGCCGAGGGCTTGGCCGCCCCCCTCGATACCGTCTGGATTCATATCCAAGACACCGACGGATTGACGGCATCCGCCGAACGGGTGCGCGACATGGGTTTCCAAGGCAAGATGTGCATCCATCCCGATCAGATCGGTCCGGTCAATGCGGTCTTCACTCCGACCGAGGATCAGGTTGCCTTTGCCCGCAAGGTCGTCGCCGCCTTTGACGAGGCCGAAACCGCTGGTCTGGCATCGATCCAGATCGACGGCTATTTCGTCGATTATCCGATCGTCGATCAGGCGCGTCGGACATTGGAGACATGGCAGGCGATTCAAGACCGCGCCTGAGCCAAGGGTCGGGGGCACGATCGGCGCTTGATCGGCACGTTCGCCGCCTTGATGTCGTTTCGATCACGGTTGCACGCGGTCACCGGCCGCCACGAAAAATCATTGATGCTCGACCTTTTGTTCGACGATTAAGAGGCTGTTTTGCCAAGATGAATTTGTCGCGTCGAACGAGCTTTCTTGAGAAAATCTTTAACGCTGGCTTTTTCTGCGAGATTTGGACTCGCGGGTTCCGAGCGGAGTTTTTAAGATCGCCGTAGCGCCCAAATATGCGGAAAAGGATGCCGATCGGGGACGGGGCGGTCATGCAAGGAGCTGAAAGCCATGGAAGATTCCGTCAAGGTCATGCTTGAGGAAAGCTACATCGAAACGGTTCAGGAGGCGCTCAATTCCGGTCATTCGAGCATGGACGCCCATAAGGAAGGCGTTGTCGCGGCAGCTATGCTTTTAGCCAGCATGACCGGTGTTGAAGACGACGAAGCGCGTTCGCAAGTCGCCAGCCTGCAATTCCGTCCGGACATGGCGGCCTGATCCCGTAAGTATCCGCCGCCGTTTCTACCAATAGCTGTCTTTTAACCGGGCCCGAGGCCCGGTATGACAGCTGGCGGCCGATAGGCCGCTTAACCCAGGAACATGCCGCCGTTTGCGTGCAGGGTCTGGCCGGTCATGTAGGCCGCCGCGTCGCTGCACAGGAAGCGGACCGTGCCGGCAATCTCGTCCACATGCCCGGTGCGGCCCATGGGTACCGCCTTCAATTGTTCGGGGCTGACGCCGGGACCGGCGGAGGCCGGGCGCTCCGTCTCGATAAAGCCCGGCGAGACCACGTTGGCCGTGATCCCCTGGGTCGCGAATTCCTTGGCGATGCCCCGGGTGAAGCCGGTCAGGCCGGCCTTGCCGGTCAGATTGTGCACCCGGTTCGTCGTGCCCACATGCCAGCTGATTCCGCCCAGGGTGACGATCCGCCCCCAACCGGCCTTCTGCATATGGGGAATTGCTGCCTGACAAAGGAAGAAGGCGCCATCGATGGTGATGTCGACGACCCCGCGAAACTCTTCATGACTCATTTCCAGGAACGGTTTGCGGCCTCGCGTCGAAGCGTTGACGACCAGAATTTCGACCCCGCCGAAGGCCTCCGCCGCAGCCTGGATCAGCCCGTCGCAGCCCGCTTTGGTCGCGACGTCGGCCAGATGGACGATGGCCCGCCCGCCGGCTTCCGCGACCTCATGGGCGACCTTGTCGGCGGCGGCCTGGTCCTGGACGCCGTTGACGACGACGTTGGCGCCATCGGCGGCAAGGGCCAATGCGGTGGCGCGGCCGATGTTGCGGCTTGATCCGGTGACGACGGCGGTTTTTCCGGCAAGCGGTCCCCCGGTCATGTTTCGTCTCCCTTGAATTCTGGTTTGCGTTTCTCGGTGAAGGCGGTGACGCCCTCGTAAAAATCGGCGGACCGGGTGCAGCGCGAAAATGCCGCGGTTTCCGCGGCCAGCTGTTCGGTCAGGGATCGATCGAGCGCGCCGTTCAGCAGCGCCTTGGTTTGGGCATAGGCGACCGACGGACCGGCGGCCAGCCGGGCGGCCAATTGATCGACTTCCGTGGCCAGGTCCGCGGCCGGAACGATCCGGTTGACCAGCCCCCAATCAAGCGCGTCCCGCGCCGTGAACCGGTTGCCCAGAAGCGCGATCTCGAACGCCTTCTTCAGGCCGACCGTGCGCGGCAGGGCGAAGGTCGATCCGCCATCGGGGCTCGTGCCGATATGGCAATAGGCCAGGGTGAAGAAGGCGTCGTCGGCGCAAAGCACCAGGTCGCAGGCCAGCATGAGGCTGACCCCAGCGCCGGCGGCCGCGCCGCGCACGGCGGCGACGATCGGCTGCGGCATGGCGCGCATGTTCTCGATCACCTGGTGAACCGTCTCGAGTCGGGCCTCAAACTGCGGCGCGGTGACGTCCCGGTCCGCTTCGTCGTCGAGCATGGTCTTGAAGCTTTTGACGTCGCCGCCGGCCATGAAGTGGTCGCCCTGACCCTGCATGACGACGCAGCGGACGTCGGTGGCGGCGCGGATTTGCCCGGTCACGCTTTCCAGCGCGAACATGGCGTCGCGGGTGATCGCGTTTAACGCCTCGGGCCGGTTGAAGGTAACGCGGCAGACGCCGTCCTGAACATTGACCAGGACCGTGTCGTTGGGCGCCTCGATCATGAAATTCCTCCGATTTCTCTTGCTGTTCGCCGTTTGGCCGGGGCGACTTTAAATGTCCTTGCGGTAGACCACAAAGCCAGATTTGTCGGCCACGCGGTCGTAGAGTTGCATGGCCGTCCGATTGGTTTCATGGGTCTGCCAGTAGACGCGGGGCGATCCGGCCGCCCGGGCCCTTGTGCAGACGCCGTCGATCAAGGCCCGGCCGACGCCGCGCCCGCGAACCGAGGCGTCGGTGAACAAATCCTGTAGATAACAAATGGGGCCGCGCATGATCGTGTTGCGGTGATACAGGTAGTTGGTCATGCCGACGATGGCGCCGTCCAGTTGGGCGACCAGGGCGTGCATCGGCTCCCCAGGATCAAAAAACCGATCCCAGGTGATACGCGTCATCTCGGCAGAGACGGCGGTTGGCCCGGTTCGCTCATAAAACGCGTTGTAGCCGTCCCAAAGGCGGGACCAAGCGTCGAAATCTTGGCGTTCGACATCGCGCACACGGATCGTTTCAGCCATGGTATTTCCTTCGGTGCTGTGGGAGGCTTATGGCCGAAGCTGGCGGTCGGCCCGGAAAGTGACCGGCAGGTTAGACCAGGGGCGACCGGCGGCACAATGATCGGGGAGCCCGGCATGTCATCGCGCAATGAAACCGCTGTAAATGTGATCTTCTTCGACGTCTTCGGCACGGTGGTCGATTGGCGAAAGAGCTTGCTGCGTCTACTGGCCGAATTCGGCGCGCGGGAAGGGCTCGCCGCCGATTGGCCGGCGTTCCTGGACGTTTGGAAGGCCGGCTACCGGCCGGCGATGGATGCGGTGATCACCGGTGCCCGGCCCTGGATCAATCTGGACGACATGTATATGGAACGCCTGGAACAAATCGCCGGCGACTTCGGCCTGGCGGATTTGAGCCCGGCGCAGAAGCAAACGATCGTCAACCTATGGCTCAGGATCGAACCCTGGCCCGATGCCATCGCCGGCCTGACCCGGCTGGGCGCGCGCCACACCTTGGCGACCCTGTCGAACGGATCATTCGCCTGGATGACGGAAATCGTCAAGTTCGGCCGCCTGCCGTTCGACGCCATCGTGACCGCCGAAAACGCCAAGGTCTATAAACCCCACCCCCGATGTTATCAGACGGCGCTGGACCTGATGGGGCTGGCGTCGACCCCTGAGCGGGCCATGCTGGTCGCCTGTCACAATTACGATCTGGAAGCGGCGCGGGGGCACGGCATGAAGACGGCGTTTCTGCCCAGAAAGGAATATGGCCCGGACCAGACTCAGGATCAGGCACCCGAAAGTGATTGGGACGTGGTCGCCGACGATCTGATCGGCGTCGCCGACAAGATGGGCTGCTGAACACCGGTTATGGCCGGGCCGGCCTTATTGAAGTGCCGCACGTAACACCCTGCGGGGACGCCAGCCGTCTCAGCGGCGGTCACCCGCGCGGCCCGCCGTGGTCAATCGCGGGCGTGCTCAGAACCCGCCGAAACCGCCACCGCTCATGTCGCCGCCCCCGCCGCCCAGGTCCAGGTGGTGGGGGTGATCGTGGGGGCCTTCGAAGCCGTCCTCGGCCGCGGCCGACGATGGATCGCCGGCGTTGGCGCCCGACCCGCCCGGCGTCAGGCCAAACGGCACCAACAGCCAGACCGGCATCCAGTCATACCAGCGCCGGCGTTCGCGTTCGGCGGCTTCCTGGGCTTCCGACCGTGGCGCTTCGGCCGCGGCCGTCGGTTCTTCCCGCGTGTTCACCTTAGCTCCCCGGTTTGTTGTTCCAATAGTCGACGTTGAGATCGCGCATCAGGTCGCCGTGGCGATATTCCAGGCAGGATTTGACCCCGGCCATGGAATGATGATGCCCGGCCCGCGAGCACCGCTCGACTTCGCGCATCGCGCCCTTGAGGGCGGTGCCGTCGGTGTCTTTGTCAAGCACCGGGGCCATGTCGTCGATCACGTCGTTCCACAGGCGATTGACGTTTTCAGGCGTTGGCTGGGCCCGGAAGTTGGTGATAGCCGTGGCGAGGCGGCCGACGACACGCGCCGTGGTCGCCTGGGGCTGGGTATCGATCATTTCCTCGCCCAGCGGGCGCAGGCTTTTGAGCACGAAGTCCTGTTCCGCCGGGGTGATCGGGTTGGGATCACCGGCCTGGGGTTCGGGGATCAGGGAGGCTTGGCGCGTGACCACCAGGCGGGCCTCGACCGCGCCCCATTTGGCCATCTGGGCCTGTGGCAGGTTGACCCGCACGCTGGTGAAGCCGTGGCCGCTGGTGTAGCTCAGGTTCGTCGCGGGGATTTCCGTGACGCGGCCGTCCTTGGCCGTCAGCCGAAGGCGGAAATGTTCGGTCGCGGCGGGGACATAGGCCGTGCCCGTGCGCGGTGCCTCACGGTCCTTCTGCAGGCAGAAGGTGGAGATTTCCGTGGCGCAATGGCCAGCCGAGCAATGGAACGGCATGCCTTCCCGGGTTTCCAGGGCGGCGAGTATCTGCGGCGCCGCCTGGGCGCCCGTGGCCGACGCGACGGTGACCGCCACGGCGACGACCAGGGCGGGTAGGGGGGATCGACGCAGGGCGGCAACGGGGAGGACGGCAGTGGATGAGCGCATGGATTGGTCTCCTTTCAAAGGATGACGCCAATCTCGGGCCCGGCTCGTCCGATCCGCCGGTCGAGCCCCATGCGGTGGCGGGGGCCGGGCTTCTCCGGAAATTACCTACTCATGATTGTGCGCTTCTTGGCCGTTCTGGGCAAGCCCGCGCGTCACGCCGTTGACCGGACGCCTATTTCCCGACCTCGGGCATCACGGTGCGGGCAACATTGGCGTCCAGGGCTTCGTAGTCATAATACCTTAGCGTGTCGTACTGTTCGGCCCGGCTCATCACCCGGTCCATGAAGCCTTCGGTGCCGTCTTGGTCGCGAATATGGCCGTAAAGGTCTTTGAACACCACGGCCGCCGCCCGCATCGAGGTCGCCGGCCAGATCACGATGTCGAAGCCCATGTCCTGGAACTCCCGGCCGGTGAAGAACGGGGTCCGGCCGTATTCGGTCATATTGGCCATTTTCCATCCCGGCACCCGTTTGGCGAATTCGACGTGGTCCTCCTTCGACGGCAGGCCGTCCGGGAATGACACGTCGGCGCCCGCTTCGTGGTACAGATTGGCCCGTTCGATGGCGGCGTCCAGGCCCTCGACCCCGGCGGCATCGGTGCGGGCGATGATCACCAGGTCCGCAGACGCCTGCTTGGCGGCGGCGATCTTCTGCGCCGCTTCCTCGGGCTCGACCAGGCGCTTGTCGTTCAGATGGCCGCATTTCTTGGGCAGCAACTGGTCCTCGATATGCACGGCCGCGGCGCCCGCCAGTTCCAGTTCCTTGACCAGGCGCATGGCGTTCAGCACGCCGCCGTAGCCGGTGTCGCCATCGACGATCAGCGGCAGGTCCGTGGTACGGCTGACCGTGCGGACGGTGGCGCAAAGCTCTTCCATGGAGATCACGCCCAGGTCCGGCAGGCCCAGACTGGCGGTCACCGCGCCGCCGGAAATATAGAGCGTTTCGAACCCGGCTTCCTTGGCGATCATCGCCGCCAGGGCGTTATGGGTGCCCGGCGCGCGGACGATCTCGTCCCCGGCCAGTTTTTCGCGGAGCCGATCGCCCAGGCGCGCCGCGTTTCGTCCGTTACCGTCCAACCAGGTCATGGCCTGTTCCTCCCTAAAGAAATCTGATGAGATGCATCGTGGTTCTCTCAGGAGTATCTCTGCTGCGGCGCCGTTACAAGACCAAGGAGTCCCCACCATGCCCGACCTACCGAAAATCGAGGAATATCACGCGCATATCTATTTCAACGACGCGGCCAGCAGGCGAACGGCGATGGTCTTGCGCGGCCATCTGGAGAAGGCGTTCGGCGCCCGCGCCTCGACCTTGCGCGATGAACCGGCGGGACCGCATCCCAAGCCCATGGCGCTGTCCGTCTTTGCCACGGAAGACTTCGACCGGGTCGTGCCCTACCTGATGTTCAATCGGGCGGGGCTGGACATCCTGATCCATGCGGAAACCGACGACCCCTTGGCCGCCCACCGTGATCATGCCTTGTGGCTGGGCGCCCCCGTGGACCTGGATTTCGATTACATCCGCGATTTTGCCGACCGGCAAAAACGGGAAGAGGCCGCGATGGACGAGGCGGTGGCGGACGAGGCCAATTGATGGTCTGCATTGGGAGAACGCGTATGGCGAAACCCGGTACTGGCCGCGTTGACGAACGCATTGGGACTTGACGCGCGCGACGAACGGGGACAAGAAAAACGGCCATGGTTGAAATACCGAACAGACCGATCACTGAGCGGTCCGCCTGGACCGCCGCGGAACTGGCGGCCGATCCGGGCTGGATCCGTTGGCTCCGCGATGAAGAGATCGCCGCCTTGGAAGCCATCGCCGAAGACATCGGCCGGCGGGGCTTGAAGGTCTGTGATTTCGCGCGCGACGATTTCGACGGCGCCGCCCTGGCTGATCTGGCGCGCTGGACCCTGGAAGAACTGGAGCGCGGCCGCGGCTGCGTCCTGATCAAGGGGTTGGATGTCGGCCGCTACGATCGGGCGATCGTCGAACGCATGTACTGGGCGTTGGGCCTTATGTGGGGCACGCCGCGTCATCAAAACGCCAAGGGCGATTTGATCGGTGAGATCAAGGACCACGGTCTGTCCGTCGATGACCCGTTGGTCAGGCCCTACAAGACCCGGGACGATCTGGGATTCCATTGCGACGGCTTGGATATCGTCAGCCTGCTTTGCCTGGAGCCGGCGATGCGCGGCGGTGAAAGCCAGATCGCGTCGGCTATGGCGGTGTTCAACGAAATCCTGGAGACCCGTCCCGATTATCTGCCGCCGCTGTTCGAGGGTTTTCATTTCAATCTGCGGGGCGAGGGCGCGCCGGGCGAGGCCTATCCGGTGACCCGCAACAAGGTTCCGGTGTTCAGTTACTTCGACGGCCGGTTGAGCTGCCGCTTGCTGTTCAAGGCGATCCGTCAAGGTCACGACATCATCGGCGATCCCTTGACGGGCTTCCGCTCGGACGCCCTGGCCTATATGCAATCGCTGCCGCCCCTGGACAAATTCCGTTATGACATGCAGTTCGAACCGGGGGACATTCAAATCCTCAACAATTACGTTATTCTGCATGCCCGGGCGGCGTTCGAGGATTGGCCGGATCCGGCGCGCCGACGCAATCTGCTACGCATGTGGATGAACGTCGACGCACCGCGGAAACTGGCCCCGGAATTCGCCGATCGCTATAACACCGGCCCGCGCGAGCCCATGCGCCTGGAAGACGTCCGGGAAATCGCCTGAGCTGCGGAAATGCCGGCGCCGGTCGGTCTCTAATGTCAGGCCTGCTTCGCGGCCTTCTGCAGCAAATCCTGGGCCACCGTGACCTTGTTGCGGCCAGTTCGCTTGGTTGCGTACAACGCCTCGTCCGCCCGGCCCAGCGTCGCTTCGATACTGCCGTCTTCCGAATCGGCCTCGGCAACGCCGATGCTCACCGTGACCTCGATGGGACCGGCGATCGTTTGGATCGACGTGTCGGACAACACGGTGCGCAGCCGTTCGGCGACGATGCAGGCCCCGTCGGCGCCGGCACCCGGCAACAACAGGGCGAACTCCTCGCCGCCGATGCGGCCCAAGGTGTCGAACGGCCGGCGGCCCGACTGCCAGCGCTGGACGGCTTCTTTCAAGACGTCGTCGCCGGCCTGGTGGCCGAAGGTGTCATTGACCGACTTGAAATGGTCAAGGTCCAGCAGCGCCACGGAGAACGGCACGCCATGACGGCGCAGGCGATGAACCTCCAATTCGGCCCGTTCCATGAAGTGGCGGCGGTTCTTGGCGCCCGTCAGATCGCAGGTCGTCGCCAGGGACAAAAGGTCTTCTTCGCGCTTGACGTCGTCGGTCACGTCGTGCTGGATCGACGCCCAATGGGTGATGCGACCTTCCGCGTCATGCAGCGGCATGATGTTCATATCGACCCAATAGGCATGGCCGGTCTTGCCGTAATTCAGCATCCGCGCGCGGATCGGTCGGCCCCCGTCCAGGGCGTCGCGAATCTTCGCGCGGGTTTCCGGGTCCGTGTCCGCGCCCTGCAAAAGGCGAGGAGACTTGCCGATCACTTCGTTCGGCTGATACCCGGTGACGCGGGTGAAAGCTTCGTTGACGTAGACGATGACCAGTCCCGGTTCGTCCATCTGTCCCGCCGAGGTGACGATCACGGCATCGTTGGCGTTCGCTACGATATCGGCGAACGAAAAGTCTGTATCAACCTGCATCCCCGCACCTCTTTTCGAGTGTCATTATGCGGCTTTATGTAATTCTCATTAATGAGAACTTTTGATTCCACTGAAGAGCACATGGCCGCCGCATAAGTAGCATATTCCTTCCCACCTGTCCGCTACTTCTCGCGGATTAAAGTGAATAAGGCCTTAACGCGGGCAGGGTTATCCCCGTTTCCCACATTGACGGGGCGAATCGGCCGCCGGGAACCCGTGATCGGCGCAAGGATGGACATCGGTCCGCGAAGCAGGCATATGGTGCGCCCATTGATGCTGCGGCGGAACGCCCGTGGCGACAGAACCCAGATAAAGAAAAGAAAGGTCGTGCCATGACCACGGATTTGATCACCCTGCACCGCGATGGTCCGGTTGCCACCTTGACGCTGAACAATCCGGCGAAGCGAAACGCCCTGACCATCGCCGCTTGGGAGCGGCTGCGCGATTTTGTCAAAGAATTGGACGAAGACGCGACTTTGCGCTGCGTCGCCGTCACCGGGCAGGGGGCGCATTTCGCCGCCGGCGCCGACATATCCGAGTTTCCCGAGCGGCGCATGAATTCAGCCCAGGCAGAGGCCTATGGCGCGCTGCTCGCGGAAACCTTGGATCGGTTGGCCAACTTAACGCATCCGACGGTGGCGGTGATCCGAGGGGCCTGCACGGGCGGCGGGTTGGAAATCGCTTGTTGTTGCGATCTGCGTTTGGCCGCCGACGATGCCCGCCTGGGTGTGCCGATCAACCGTCTGGGCCATGCCTTCGCCTATCCGGAAATGGCTGCCGCGCTGTCGGTCATTCCGGCGCCCGTAGTCCTGGAAATGCTTTTGGAAGGCCGCGTCTTCGGCGCGGCAGAGGCGCTGGAAAAAGGCGTTTTGACCCGAGTTGTGTCTGCCGCCGACCTGGACGATGAGGCCCAAGCCACCGTCGGCCGGATCGTCCGCGGCGCGCCGCTGGCCAACCGCGCGACGAAGAAGATCCTGCGCCGCCTGCTCAAGCCCGAACCATTGACCCCAGCGGAGATAAAGTCCGGCTACGCGCTTTGCGATTCCGAAGACTATCGCGAGGGCGTGCGGGCCTTCCTGGCCAAGGAGAGCGCCGATTTTCAAGGGCGCTAGTACCGCATCTCAATGTGTTTGATAGTAATTGCGATTTGCCCCGCCCGAACACATCTTTAGCCACACCCATCTTCGGTTTCGTTGTCATTGACCATTCATTGGAGATTTTTCCCATGTCCTCCGCCCAAAAACTTCGTGATCTTCTGGCCCGTCCCGGTTGTATCGCCATGCCCGGCGTCTACGACGCCATGTCAACCATGTTGGCCGAGCGCGCCGGTTTCGAGGCCGCCTTCATGTCCGGTTTCGCCGTATCCGCCGCCCGGCTTGGCATGCCCGACACGGGGTTGATCAGCTACGCGGAAATGGCCGACCAGGGGCGCAACATCTGCGGCGCTGTGGACATCCCGGTGATCGGCGACGGCGATACCGGGTTCGGCAACGCGATCAACGTGAAGCGCACGGTCGAGGGCTATGCCGCCGCCGGCTTCGCTTGCGTGATGATCGAGGATCAGGTCAGCCCGAAACGCTGCGGCCATACCCGGGGCAAGGCCGTGGTCTCGCGCGGCGAGGCGTTCCAGCGCATTCAAGCCGCCGTTGATGCCCGCGATGCCGGGGCCGACATCCTGATCATGGCGCGGACCGACGCCAACGCCACGGATGGGTTGAAGGAGGCGATCCGGCGCTGCCGGGAGTTCCGCCGCATCGGCGTCGATATCACCTTCCTGGAAGCGCCCCGTGATGAGACCGAGATGCGTCGCTATTGCGACGAGGTCGATGGCCCCAAAATGGCCAACATGGTCGAGCAGGGCGACACGCCCTATATGATGGGCGACGCATTGGGCGCCATGGGCTACAAGATCGCGATCTATCCCCTGGCCCTGATCCTGGCCTCGATCCGCGCCACCGAAGAGGCCCTGAAAAACCTGAAATCCGGGCAGGCGCCGGACTATCAGGCGTCCTTCGCCGATTTACGCGATATCGTCGGCTTTCCCGGCTATTACGAGGCGGAAAAGAAATACGCCGCCGAATAGCGCGCGGCGGCGCCAAATGGCCCCCTGGACGGGGGGCGCCGGTCGACGTTTTTGCCAAGATCACGCTTGCATTGCGATCTCCATTGGGCGATACGGTGGTCGCAACGAGAGGCTTGGTCGCGGATAGAGGCGGGAAAACCCGCCCGTCGTGACCGCCAAATGGCCCACCCCCGGCGCGTAAAAAAATGCAATGATGCAACCGACCAACGGGGGTCTATGATGTTTACCTGCCTTCGCCGGCTGGCCGTCCCGGCGTTCGTCCTCGCGGCCGTTTCCCTTACCTTGTTGATGCCGGACGCCGCCCATGCGGCGGATCAACTGAATTCGGGCGATACTGCCTGGATCATCACCGCCACGGCCTTGGTTCTGTTCATGACGCTGCCGGGACTGGCCCTGTTCTATGGTGGTCTGGTGCGCTCGCGCAATGTGCTCAGCGTGCTGATGCATTGCGTCGCGGTCGCCTGTTTGATGAGCGTCCTGTGGCTGATCATCGGCTATTCCCTGGCCTTCACCGACGGTGGCGGGGCCAACAAGATCATCGGCGGGTTGGATCGCATGTTCCTGGCCGGCGTCGGCGCGGATACGCTGAGCGGGACCATTCCGGAAAACGTTTTCTTTTCGTTCCAAATGACCTTCGCCGTGATCACCCCGGCACTGATGGTCGGCGCCTATGTGGAACGCATCAAGTTCTCCGCGGTGCTGTGGATCTCGGCGCTATGGTTGATCGCCGTCTACGCGCCGGTCACCCATTGGGTCTGGGGCGGCGGCTGGCTCGCCGATATGGGCGTGATGGATTTCGCCGGCGGTCTGGTCGTGCATGCCACCGCCGGGGTCTCGTCGCTGGTCATTGTCAAGGCGCTGGGCGCCCGTCAGGGCTTCCCCAACGATGTCGCGCCGCCGCACAACCCGGGCATGGTGGCGATGGGCGCCTGCATGCTTTGGGTCGGCTGGTTCGGTTTCAACGGCGGCTCTCAATTGGCCGCCGACGGCGGTGCCGGCATGGCCCTGACGGTGACGCATATCGCCGCCGCCACGGCCTCCCTGGTCTGGATGTTCATTGAATGGCGGGCCTACGGCAAACCGTCCCTGGTCGGCATGGTCACCGGGACGATCGCCGGCCTGGCGACGATCACGCCGGCTTCCGGCTTCGTCGGGCCGCTGGGCGCCTTGATCATCGGCGTCGCCGCCGGGGTGATCTGCTACAAGATGGTCCAGGTCGTCAAACAGGCCTGGAACCTGGACGATTCCCTGGACGTCTTCGCCGTTCACGGTGTCGGCGGATCGCTTGGCACGCTTCTGGTCGCCGTCCTCTGCACCCCTGCGTTCGGCGGCTTGGGCCTGCCGGAGGGGGCCACCGTCGGCTCGGCCCTGGGCGTTCAGGCCACCGGCCTGGTCGCCACCGTGGTCTGGTCGGCGATCGTCAGCCTGATCATCGTCAAGATCGTCGGCGGCATCACCGGCGGCATTCGGGTGACCGAGGACGATGAGCTTGAGGGCCTGGACATCACCAACCACGGTGAGACGGCCTATCGCCTTGATTGACGTGCTATAAGGAACCTAACAAGGGAACGGGCGTCGGGGCCGCGATGGCGGGCCATGCGGCCGTTTCCGAGAATGGGGAGTAAAACGATGAAATTCGTCATGGCGGTGATCAAGCCGCACAAACTGGACAGCGTTCGCGAGGCCCTGGCGGCCGAAGGGGTCGAGGGCATGACCGCCTCCGAGGTCAAGGGCTACGGCCGTCAGCGGGGGCAAACGGAAATCTATCGCGGAGCCGAATACCAGGTGCACTTCCTGCCCAAGGTCAAGGTCGAGATTGCGGTTTCGGACGACCAGGTGGCAAAAGTGGTCGAGGCGATCCAGTCGAGCGCCAACACCGGCAAGATCGGCGACGGCAAGATCTTCGTCTACGATTTGAATTCGGCCGTCCGCATCCGCACCGGTGAAACGGACGACGACGCGCTTTAGACCGGGGGCGGGCCGGCCGCTTTGGACGGTGCGTTGGCCGACGCGCCGCCAGGGACGCGGGCCTTAACGCCATGCCCGAATTCGCCATGCTGAACGCGCGCCGCCGGGGTCGGGGGACAATGTCTACGGCCTGCCCGGTCCTGGCCCGGGCCGGGCTGACGGCGCTGATCGAACCGATCAACACCTTGACTTGGCCCGGCTATCTGGTGACCACCACGGCCGAGGCGCAATCGATCGTCGACGCGGTCAGGGCCGACAACGGGCCGGAAAACATCGGCATCCAGTACGACTTCTTCAATGCCCAGATGATGGAAGGCGACCTGGCCCGCACCTTCGAGGCCCATCAGGCCGATATCCTTCACGTCCAGATCGCCGGTTTGCCCGATCGGACGCCGCCGGATCGAGGGGAAATCCGCTATCCCTTTGTCTTTGATCTGCTGGATCAGCTCGGCTACGTGGGCTGGGTCGGTTGCGAATACGCGCCCTTGGACGGCGACAAACCGGGGGCGACGCGGGCCTCGCTCGCCTGGGCGCGGGAATTCGGTCTGGGTTGATGGGTGAGCGGCAACCAGGGAGTGGAACGGGCACTTGGACCCAGCTTCAGGATTTCAGTTGGGTCGCTGGCGCGGCACGTAGCCGGTTTCGGTCAATTCCTCGAACATCATGCGCACGTCCGGATGGTCGATCGGCTTGCCCGTGTCGTCGGGTTCCAGGTTGCGTTCGGCCACATAGGTGCGATGGCCGCCGCCGTCGACCAAGACGTGATACCAGGGCCGGTCTTTGGGCGGGCGCGATTTGGCCATGGTGTCGTACCATTCGCCGGACCCCTTGAAGTAGGGATCGACGTCGGTGACGACCCCGCGGTAGTCGAACAGGGTGTGTTGCACGATCTGCCCGGGGTAGAACTTGGCGGTGAATTCGGTCATGCGCGCGACCCTACCTGCTTTCCGTCACCCAGCAAAGGTCATCCGTCACATTTATGGTCGTCTGCCCGTTGCCGGGTCGCCTGCGTTGCCCTCTCGGTCGCCGCCATGCCATAAGCGGGGCCGGAGACCGGAAAGTACATCCATGAACGCCATCGCACCGCAGCCACTGATCTGGGTCCTGGCCGACGACCGGCCGGGCAACCGCAGCCAAAGCCTGGGCATCGCCAAGGTCTTGGGCCTGGCGTATGAGACCAAGGAAATTGCCTATGGCCCCCTGGTGCGTCTGCCGAACGCGATCCTTGGGGCATCGTTCCTGGGGTTGATCGGCGCGGCGCGGCGTTGCTTGGCACCGCCCTGGCCGGACCTTGTGATCGCCGCCGGCCGGCGCAGTGCCGCCGCCGCGCGGAAGATCAAGCGCCTTGGCCTCGGGCGGACGCGGCTGGTCCATGTCATGCATCCCGGCGCCGGCGCCGATGATTTCGACCTGATCGCCCAGCCGGCCCATGATGCCCGGGCGCTCGCCGAAAATACATTGATCATCCCGGCCGCACCGCATGGCGTGACGCCCGATGTCCTGGCGGCGGCCAAGGCCGAATGGGCGGCGGCTTTTGCCGACCTGCCGCGACCGCTGGTTGTCCTGATGGTCGGCGGCAGCACCCGGCGCCGCGAATTCGGGCCCAGGATGGCGGCCGAGGTCACCGAACTGGCCGCCGGGATGGCGGCGAGGAAGGGCGGTTCCCTTTTGGTTTCGACCAGCCGGCGCGTCGAGGAATCCGAGGATCCGGCGACCATGCCGGCGCTCTTGGGTGCCCTCGACCGGGTGCCGCATTTTCTCTATCGCTGGGGCGATACGGCGGGCAATCCCTATCTCGGCTACCTGGCCCATGCCGATGCCGTCGTCGTCACCGGGGATTCCGTTTCCATGTGCACGGAAGCCTGCGCCCGGCCCGGTCCGGTATACATCTATGCGCCGAACCCGCTGATCACGCCCAAGCACCGGCGCTTCCACGATTTTCTGTTCGGCGCGGGCTATGCCCGCCCGCTGAGAGCCGAGACGGCCTGGGACGATTGGTCGCACCCGCGCCTCAACCCGGCGGAAGACGTCGCCCGGGCGATCCGCGATCTGATGGGCTGGTCGGCCCCGGACCCGGCGGACGGACTTTCCGGGGCCTGAGTAGGCAACCCATCAGTCGGGCCAGGCCTGAACCTCGTTGCGCATTTCGCCCAGGCCCTCGATCCCTGTGCGAACGACGTCGTCGGCCTTGAGGAATCGCGGCGGCTTCATCCCCGGGCCGGCCCCGGGGGGCGTGCCGGGGGCGGTTACGTCGCCGGGCAGCCAGGTCATGGATCGGCTGGCCCCGG
>JANQIJ010000346.1 GCA_028282185.1 Rhodospirillales bacterium | reverse complement strand
TCGACCGTGCGGACCTTCATCTTGACCCCCAGCTTCTCCAGATTTCTGGCGAAAGGCAGGGCGATGCGCTCAAACAACGGGCTGACCAGCAAAAGCTCGAATTCGAGCGGCTTGCCGGTTTCCCCGTTGACCCGAACACCGTCCTTGACGACCCAGCCGGCGTCGCGAAGCAGCTTCGATCCGGCGCGCAGGTTCTTCCGGATGTTGCCCTTTTCGTCGCCGGCGGGCGGGTTGTATTCCTGGGTAAAGACCTCATCCGGAATCTGGCCGCGCAGCGGCTCCAGCAACGCCAGTTCTTCCGGCGACGGCAGACCCGTCGCCGCCAATTCCGAATTTTGGAAGAAACTACGGGTCCGCGCGTATTGGCCATAGAACAGGTTGCGGTTCGACCATTCGAAATTGAAGGCATAGGCCAGCGCCCGGCGCACCGCCCGGTCCTTGAAAATTTCGCGCCGAGTGTTGAACACGAAGCCCTGCATCCCGGCCGACCGGTTGTGCTCGACGCCGATCTTCTTCAACACGCCGCGTTCCGCCGCCGGCGTCTCATAGGACGTGGCCCAGGCCTTGGATGAATTTTCCCGCCGGTAATGGAACCGCCCGGCGAGGAAGGCCTCCAGGGCGATGTTGGTGTCCTTGAAATAGTCGTAACGGATTTCGTCGAAGTTATAGAATCCCTTCTGCGTCGGGATGTCGCGGCCCCAATAGTCCTTGACCCGCTCATAGGTGACATGGCGGCCGGGCTCGAAATCCTTGATCCTGTAGGGTCCCGATCCCAAGGGCGGTTCCAGGGTCGTCTTGTCGAACTCCCGGTCCTTCCAATAATGCTTGGGCAGGATTAGCAGCTGTCCCATGATCAGGGGCAATTCCCGGTTCTCCCCCGGCTTGAACGTGAACCTGACCGACCTTTCACCGGTCTGCGCCACCTCGGCGACATTGCCGTAATAGAAACGGAAGAACGGCGCGCCTTTTTCGAACAGCGTGTTGAAGCTGAAGATCACATCATCCACCGTGATCGGCATGCCGTCGTGCCAGCGGGCTTCCGGGCGCAAGGCGAATTCCACCCAGGAGCGGTCTTCCGGCATGGTCACCGTTTCCGCCAGGCGGCCGTATTTGCTGAACGGCTCGTCCGCCGAACTGTCCATCAGGGTGTCATACAAGAAGCCGGTGCCGGCGGCCGCGTTGCCCTTGATGATGAAGCCGTTGAAGCTGTCGTAGGACCCGATGGTGCCGAGCCGAACCGCCCCTCCCTTGGGTGCGTCCGGGTTCACATAGTCGAAATGGGTGAAATCGGCGCCGTACTTCAGATCGCCATGCATGGCCAGGCCATGCGCCGGTTTGGGCTCGGCCGCCCCCGCCGGATCGACAAGCGCCGGTTGGGCCATAAACAGGGTCAACAAAAGGGCGGCAATGGGTCGCATGATGTGTCTCTTCCTTCGGTAACCCGGTCCTTCGGTAACCCGGGCGCGTCGGGCCTTGATATCGGGGCTCATTCGAATGGCCTGGACGCTTGTTTCGCGCCCCATTATGGCAATCTTGAGATCGTGTGCTCGACAATCTTTAAGAAATTCCGCCCTTGAGGTTGGATCAGGCGCCGAGGATGTCCAGCGCCTTTTCGTGGGCCGCGGGATCGCCCGAGGCCAGGACCCGACCGTCGCTTTCCAGGCTCAGCGGCCGGCCGGTCCAATCGGTGGCCCGGCCGCCGGCGGCTTCGACCAGCGCCGCCGGCGCGACATAGTCATAGGGCGCCAAAGAGCTTTCGCAGACCAGATCGGCCCGCCCCGCCGCCAGCATGGCGTAGTTGTAGCAATCGGCGCCGTAAAGCGTATGCAGGCAGGCATGGCGCAGGCGCTCGAAGCGGTCGAAATCCAGCCCCGTATGCATCTGCGGCGATGTCGAATGCAGCCAGGCGCGGGCCAGGTCGGGGCAGGTCCGGGGGCTGACCGGCGCGCCGTTTCGGGTCGCCGCATAGCCTTGGGCGCCGGCCCACGTCTCGCCCAAGGCCGCCATCTCAACGACGCCCAGTGCCGGCCGGCCTTCGTGCAGCAAGCCGATCAGGCTGCCGAACAGCGGCTTGCCGGAAATGAACGCCTTGGTCCCGTCGATGGGATCGAGAACCCAGACATATTCCGCATCGGCCCGGTCGGCGCCCATTTCCTCGCCGTAGACTCCGTGGTCGGGGAACGCATCCGCGATCATCTGGCGCAGCCGGACCTCGACCGCGCGATCCGCGGCGGTCACCGGGCTCATGTCCGCCTTGTCCTCGAAGGCCGGCGGATTGGCATAATGGGCAAGCACGATGTCCCGCGCCGCTTGCGCCATTTCAAGCGCCAGGCCCATCAGGGCGTCCGTCACGGGTGCGGTCACGGCGCCGGTCTCCTTGTTCAGGCGATGAGGCCAAAAGCCGGGGTCGGGACGACGACGCCGGGCGGCTCAGCCGATCAGAATCACTCGGGCAGAGGGACCGGAGTGTCGGCCAGGGTCGCCATGTAGACGATCAGCGCCGCGCGGTCCGCATTCTTGGCAATGCCGCGGAAGGTCATCTTATTGCCGGGCGCGTAACCCTTGGGGTTCTCGATGAATTTATCCAGTTCGGCGAAGCCCCAAGTGCCATCCATGCCGGCAAGTGCATTGGAAAAATTGTAGCCCTCGGCCTTGGCCTTGCCGCGGCCGACAACGTTCCACAGGTTGGGACCGATCTTGTGCTTGGCGCCCGCCTCGGTCGAATGGCAGGCCGAACACCGCTTGAACACCTTTTCGCCGCGTTTGGGATCGGCGGAAGCCAGCAATTCCATGACCGATTTTTCCTCGACCGGGGCCGCGGCCTGCTCGGCCGCGCCGCTGTCGGCGACGGCGACCTGATAACCCATGGTTTCCGGTTCGTCGGCATGAACCAAGACGTTGCCGATCTTGTTCGACCCCCAGACGACCCAGGCCGTCATCAGAACGCCGAATCCGAGTTTTTCCATCCTGGAGAATTGCATGCTGCTTCCCTTTGACTGAACCGCCCCGCGGCCCGTGTTCGATCTCACCTTCCGGCCGTGGTTGCGGACGCCATCTGGCGCCGGTCGACCGGTTGCCGCGACTGTAGCGGCCCGCTTCCACCGGATCAAGTCACCGAACGGGTCGCGACCTCTCCGGGGGCGGTCAACGAAGGCCGACAACGGCCAGGCCCAGAGCGGCACCGGGCCTTGCCACAAGGCATCCGGTCCGGCCGCTGGCGCCGCCAACGGGTTCGGCAACGGGATGGGATGACGGTCCCGGCGTTTCCGCTTATTCTCGGCCAATGACCGCCGGTCCGACACTCAGCCCCGTCATCGTGATTCCCGCCCGCATGGCGGCGACCCGTCTGCCGGGCAAGCCGCTGGCCGATATTCGGGGCACACCGATGATCGTCCATGTCTGGCGCCGGGCCGTGGCCGCGGATTTAGGTCCGGTGATCGTCGCCACGCCCGACGGCGCCGTGATGCAGGCGGTGATCCAGGCCGGCGGCCGGGCGGTGGCGACGCCAAATGACTTGCCCAGCGGCTCGGACCGGGTTCATTGGGCGGTGCGGCGGATCGATCCGGAGCGCGACTTCGACACCGTGGTCAACCTGCAGGGCGACCTGCCGACGATCGACCCGGCGGCGTTGCGCATGGCCGTCGCGGCCAGGCTCGGCGGCGGCGAGATCGGCACCCTGGTCTCGGAAATCACCGATCCAGCGGAACGGGACGATCCGAACGTGGTCAAGGCCGCCGTCGCCTTCACCGACGGCCAGCGCCTGGCCCGCGCCGTTTATTTCTCGCGCGCCGCGGTCCCGGCGGGGGAAGGGCCGATGTATCATCACATCGGTGTCTATGCCTACGCGCGGCCGGCGTTGGAGCGGTTCGTCGGCCTGTCGCCCTGTCCGCTGGAACGACGCGAGGGCCTGGAACAACTGCGTGCGCTGGACGCCGGGCTGCGGATCGACGCGGCCCGCGTTGACACATCCCCCCTGGGCGTCGATACTCCCGCCGACCTTGAGAAAGCCCGCGGCCTGCTGGCGCCCTGATCAGCCCCGCGGTCCGCCCCATCCCGGCCCCTTAATTCACACCCGATCCGGCGGGTCCAAATTCTTTTCATGGCCGAACAAGATAAGATGATCGCCTTCCAGGGCATGCCCGGCGCCTATTCGGACCTGGCCTGTCGAACCGTCTATCCGGAACGCCGGACCATGGCCTGCCGGACCTTTCCGGATGCCTTTCAGGCGGTGCGCGACGGTCAGGCCAGCCTGGCGATGATCCCGATCGAAAACTCCGTCGCCGGCCGGGTTGCCGATATTCATCATCTGCTGCCCGAATCGGACCTGCATATCGTCGCCGAACACTTCCATCGGGTGAACCATCACCTGTTGGCGCCGGCGGGCACCAAAGCCACGACACTGACCGAAGTTCACAGCCACGTCCACGCGCTCAACCAATGCCGCAATCTGATCGCCGAGCTGGGCGTGACCCCGGTGGTCCATGTGGATACGGCGGGCGCGGCCAAGGACGTGGCCGCCTGGGCGGACCCAAGCAAGGCGGCGATCGCCTCGTCCCTGGCTGGCGAGATCTATGGCCTGGAGCCGCTGTTGCGCAACATCGAAGACGCGGAACACAACACCACCCGGTTCGTCGTCTTGGCCCGGGACGCCCGCGTGCCGCCCGCCGGAACCGACAAGCCGACGATCACCAGCTTTACATTCCGTGTACGTAACGTCCCAGCGGCACTCTACAAGGCGATGGGCGGCTTCGCGACCAACGGCGTCAATATGACCAAGCTGGAAAGCTATGTCGGCCCGGATTTCATCGCCGCCCAGTTTTTCGCCGAGGTGGAAGGCCACCCGGAAGACAAAGCGTTGAAACTCGCCTTCGAGGATCTCAGCCACTTCTCGGAATGGATCAAGGTTCTGGGCACCTACCCGGCCCATCCGTTCCGCCGGGGCGACGGCTGATTTCATTCGAAACCATCGGGCGGGCGATGGGCGGCGCCGTTCCGACGTCACCCCGCGCCGTCGCGACGACCACTCAGTCACCCAGATCGCGCCAGTCCTCGATCAACCGGCGGGAGATGCTGTCCATGCGCGGCAGGCGCGGGCGGTTCGAATCGTCCTCGCCATAGAATTCACCGAACACGTCAAGCTCGCCGCGCGAAAACCAGCGGGCTTCGCGCAGTTCGTCCGCGTCCAACGCCAAGGCCGTATCCTCGGCCCGGGCCCAGAACCCAAGCATCAGGGATTGCGGAAACGGCCAGGGCTGGGACCCGCGGTAGGTCACCTCCGAAACCCGAACCCCCGCTTCCTCGTATACTTCGCGGACGACCGCTTCCTCCAGGTTCTCGCCCGGTTCGACGAAACCGGCCAGGGTCGAGAACATGGGGATTTCCCAGCGGTGCGACCGGCCCAGCAGGCAGCGCTCGACACCGTCGCCGCCGCGATGGGTGACCAACATGATGACCGCCGGGTCGGTCCGCGGAAAATGGCTTTTGCCGCAGTCCGAGTTGGTGCAGGAATGGACATGACCGGCGTCGGCGGCCATGGTCGGCGCGCCGCAATCGGTACAGAAATTCTGCCGTCGGTGCCAATGCATCATGCCCCGGGCGTAGGCCAGCACGGCGGCCTCGTCATCGGGCAGCAGGCGTCCGACCCGGCGCAGATCCTCGAACCCGCCCGTCGCCGCCGCACCGGGACCCTCCCCGGCACCGTCCACGGCGGCTTCGCCGGCCAACCTGGCTGCGGCGTCTTCCTCATGATCGGACAGGTCGATGGCGAAATAGGGCACATCGTCCCAGATGCCCAAAAACGCCTCGGCCGCCGCGTTCTCCATCAGATCCGGGACGGCCCGCCCGGTCATCAGCGCCGCCCGGGGCGCGGCATCGCCCAGCACCAGGTTGCGGCTGCGCCAGACGGGCACCACTCGTACCTTCGGGTCGCGCCGCAGCGCGTCCACCCAGCCGTGGTCACGGCGTTTCTCGGCGGCCCGGTCGAGCGGACCGCCGGTATACATCAGTTTTTTCGGCATTCGGGAAAAGTGGCACAAGGCGTTCAAATTGGCAACGTCCGCCGCCGCCCGCCGGCGTCAACCATTGCAAGACGCCCGCCGGCGGCCCGAGGCGCATCGCGCGCCCGCACCGGCGTCGCGGCATCCTCGGCGACACGGCCATGACACGCGCGTGGCCCCTTGTGCAGACCGGGGGGGTCGCTGCTATATTAAATGCGGAGGCTGGCCCGGACGGGCCCCCTCGCCAACCCGGTCAGGTCCGGAAGGAAGCAGCCGTAACGAGTTTCGGTTCGGGTCGGGTCCAGCCTCCACCTTAATTATGCGCTGAAGTTGCCGTAACCGGCGGCTTGCGGCGCTTCTCTGACAACACAAACCTCTCAACATACAGAGCGCCAGCGACCCATGGACGACACCGACGCCCCAACAGCTCCCGGGCCCGACGGCCCGTCGCTGCTGCCCGATGCGGCCGCCGGCGGCGGCGCTCCGGAGGACGCGGGCGCCTATCAGGTTCTGGCCCGCAAATACCGGCCGGAAACCTTCGCCGGCCTGATCGGTCAGGAAGCCATGGTCCGGACCCTGACCAACGCGATCCGCCTCGACCGCCTGGCCCATGCCTATATCCTGACCGGGGTCCGCGGCATCGGCAAAACGACCTCGGCCCGGATCATCGCCCGGGCGTTGAACTGTATCGGGCCCGACGGCACGGGCGGGCCCACGCCCGAACCCTGCGGACAATGCGCCAACTGCATCGCCATCGCCCAGGACCGCCACGTCGATGTCATGGAAATGGACGCGGCCTCGCGCACCGGGGTCGACGACATCCGCGAAATCATCGACGGCGTGCGCTATCGGCCGACCACCGCCCGGTTCAAGATCTACATCATCGACGAAGTCCACATGCTGTCGAAGAACGCCTTCAACGCGCTGTTGAAGACGCTGGAAGAACCGCCCGAGCATGTGAAGTTCATCTTCGCCACCACGGAGATCCGCAAAGTCCCGGTGACGGTTCTGTCGCGCTGTCAGCGTTTCGATCTCAGGCGCCTTAGCGCCGCCGGTCTGGCCGATCATTTCCGGGGCGTCTGCGCCCGGGAAGGAGCCGAGATTTCGGACGACGCCCTGCACCTGATCGCCCGCGCCGCCGACGGCTCGGTGCGCGACGGCCTGTCCCTGTTGGACCAGGCCATCGCCATGTCCGACACCGCGACCGGCGGACCGATCGCGGAAGACCTGGTGCGCGACATGCTGGGCCTGGCCGATCGGTCGCAGGGCTTCGACCTGCTGCGCGCCTCCCTGGCCGGCGAGGCGCCCGCCGCTTTGGACCTATTGGCGCAGATGTATCAGGACGGCGCGGACCCGTCGGCGATCTTGGGCGACCTTCTGGAGATCACCCATTTTCTGACCCGGACCAAGGTCGTGCCGGCCAGTCTGGAGGCCCCGGGGGTGCCGGAAATCGAACGCGTCCGCGGCAAGGAGATGGCGAAAGATCTGGGCATGGCAGCCTTGGCCCGCGCCTGGCAGATGCTGTTGAAGGGGTTGGACGAAGTCGGCCGGGCGCCCAGCCCGATCCACGCGGCGGAGATGGTTCTGGTCCGGCCAGCCCATTCCGCGGACCTGCCGAGCCCGGAAGAGGCGATCCGCAAGCTGGTCGACGGCGCGGCCGGGGCATCATCGGCGGGCACGGCACCCGGGTCGACTTCCACGGAGACGGCGGACCCGGCGCCATCGGCCGCAACCGAGGTGGCGGGCAACACCAGCGCATCGACCGCACGGCCCGGCGCCCCGACCATCAGCGCGGCGCCGGCGGTCCGGGCGTCCGGCGGGGCCGCGGCCCAGCCGGCCCTGGCCGAAACGCCGTCGCCGGAAACGGCGATCGATCCCGACCCGGCGCCTCTTCCCAGAACGGCACCCGAAACGACAAACGAGCCGACGCCCATGCCAACGCCACCCCCGGAACCGGCGCCGAGCCCCGACACCGAAACCCCGGCGACGTCAGATCATGATCTCGCCGATTTCGACGCCGTGGTCCGCCTGGCCGCGGCGCGCAAGGAAGCGATCCTGCAGTCCAACCTGTTGACCCAGGTCCATCTCGTCGCCTTCGAACCGGGACGCATCGAATTCCGCCCGGGGTCCGGCGCGCCGGACAACCTGGCCGGGGAGTTGGGGCGCTTCCTGTTGGCGGAAACAGGTGAGCGCTGGATGGTCTCCGTCTCCAACGAAACAGGCCAGCCGACGCTTGCAGACCAAAAAGCGCAGGCCGTCGCCGATGAAAAGGCGGAAGTCGCCGACCACCCCCTGGTCAAGGCGGTGATGGAAACCTTCCCCGGCGCCGAGATCGCCGCCGTGCGGCACCCGGGGGACATCCGACCCGCGGGCGAAGGGCCCGCCGCCGCGCCCGCGGATACGGCATCACCGCCCGATGCCCCGGACACGTCACGCCCGCCCTGGGAAGACGACGACATACCGCCGAACCTGGGCGATGCCTAGATGTTTGATCCCAGATTTTGATGGTGCATTCTTTTCGCCGGAATGGAAGGAGGCACTATGGGACAGGTACTACACGGCAGCGCCAAAACGACGGA
>JANQIJ010000337.1 GCA_028282185.1 Rhodospirillales bacterium | reverse complement strand
CCGGGGCCTATGCCGTCGGGCGGGTCTCGAACCCGGCGGCGGGTGGCGTGTCGGCCGTGGTGGTCGCGATCTCCGTCACACGGGCCAGCGGCGGCCCCTTGCGGCAGGCGGCGAGCATTTCCGCAACCGCCGCTTCGGAACCGGCGAAAACGGCCTCGACCGTGCCGTCCCGGCGGTTGCGGACCCAGCCGTCCAGGCCCAGTTCGCCCGCCCGCTCACGGATCCAGCCGCGAAACCAAACACCCTGTACCCGGCCGGAGATGACCGCGCGAACGGCCGTGACCGCCGGGTCCGACGTCATTCGAATTCCAGGATGACCTGATCGACCATCAGACTGTCGCCGGGCTGTGCCTTGATTTCGGCGACGACCGCGTCTTTTTCGGCGCGCATCACGTTTTCCATCTTCATCGCCTCAAGGATGCAAAGCTGGTCGCCGGCCTTGACCGCCTGACCGACGTCGACGGCCAGCGAAACCAGCAAGCCCGGCATCGGCGACATCAGCAACTTCGATGTGTCGGGCGGCGGCTTGTCCGGGATGTGGTGGCGCAGTTCCGCGACCCGGGGATTGACGACCAGCGCCCAGGCCTCGGTGCCGGAATGGATGATCCGATAGCGCACGTCGACGCGGGTCACCTGGAAGCTGTAGGACTGGCCGTTGATTTCGGCCTCCATCAACACCTTGCCAAGGTACCAATGGGTCCTCAGTTCCATCCGCTTGTCGCCGGACTGGATGTCGAACCCGCCCTGCACCGGCACCACGGTCACGGGATAGGCCTCATTGTCCAGAACCACGACCCATTCCTTGGCGACCCGATGGCTGTGGCCCGGCACCTGGCCGGAGATACAGGCCGCGCGATCTTCATAGGCGCGGTGCAGCGCCGCGGCCACGGCGACGGTGACATGCGGGTCGTCGTGCGGCGCGTCGCGCGGATCAAAGCCGTCGGGATATTCCTCGGCGATGAAATTGGTCGAAAAATCACCGGACCGCACCCGCTTATGCCCGCATAGCGCCGCCAGGAAGGCGATGTTGTTGGCGACGCCCTGGATTTGATAGCGGTCCAGCGCCCGAGCCATTTCGTCCATGGCGGCGTCCCGGTCCGCGCCGTAGGTCACCAGCTTGGCGATCATCGGATCGTAAAACATGGAGATTTCGCCGCCTTCGTAGACGCCCGTGTCAACGCGCACGGTCGCGGTTTCCTCCGGCGGGCGGCAGCGCACCAGGCGTCCGGTGGACGGCAGGAAGTTGCGGAACGGATCCTCGGCATAAATCCTGGCCTCGACCGCCCAACCGTTCAACGGCACGTCGTCCTGCTTGAGCGGCAGTTCCTCGCCCTGGGCGACGCGGATCATCAGTTCAACCAGGTCCAGTCCGGTGATGAACTCGGTCACCGGATGCTCGACCTGCAAACGCGTGTTCATCTCCAGGAAATAGAAGTTCTTGTCCTTGTCGACGATGAACTCGACCGTGCCCGCGGAATGGTAATCGACGGCCCGGGCCAGGGCCACGGCCTGCTCGCCCATGGCCTTGCGCGTTTCGGCGTCGAGGAACGGTGACGGCGCTTCCTCCAGCACTTTCTGATGGCGCCGCTGGATCGAGCATTCGCGCTCGTTCAGATAAAGGCAATTGCCGTGCTTGTCGGCCATCACCTGAATCTCGATATGGCGCGGTTCGACGATGAATTTCTCGACAAACACGCGGTCGTCGCCGAAACTGGACGCCGCTTCCGATTGGGCGCGGGCCAGACCGTCGCGGCATTCGCCGTCGTCATGGGCGCTGCGCATGCCTTTGCCGCCGCCGCCGGCGGACGCCTTGAGCATCACCGGATAGCCGATCTGATTGGCGATCTTGACCGCGTCCTCCGGGTCGGAAATCGCTTCCGTATGGCCGGGCACGACACTGACATTTGCCGCTTCGGCAAGCTTTTTGGATTCGATCTTGTCGCCCATGACGTTGATTGCGCCCACGGGCGGGCCGATGAAGGCCACGCCCTTTTCGGCCAATGCCTCGGCAAAGGCCGCGTTCTCGGACAAGAAGCCGTAGCCCGGATGGACCGCGTCGGCGCCGGTCCGCTTGATGGCGTCGAGAATCCGCTCGATCACCAAATAGCTTTCGGCCGACGGCGCGGCGCCAATATGCACGGCCTCGTCGGCCGTTTCCTTGTGCAAAGCATCCACGTCGGCGTCGGAATAGACGGCGACCGTGGCGATGCCCATCTTACGCGCGGTCTTGATCACGCGGCAGGCAATCTCGCCCCGATTGGCGATGAGTATTTTCTTGATCATGGCGACCGGTCCTGACGTCCTCCTTGGTTTCCCCTATCGGCGGTCCCCGACCTGGCACTGCCCTTCCCCGGCCATTGGTGTAACCGAAAAGCCACGTCATTGCAGTGCAAAAATCTTTCCCCTACGTCACCTGGCCCGAGGCCATCCGTGTTTGACGACCTCTCTCCGCCCTGGTCCGACGGTCATTCTCCGTCTTTGCCCGCCTTCCGCCACCGCAGCGATTCTACTAGTAGAATCATATGTTCATGTTTTGTTTCTGTTTTGATCCACTTTTGTCAGCACATCGAACAAACCCATCACCCAGGCCGCGTGCAGGGCCAGAGGCGCGCCCCAGGCGACCATCGGGAAGATGAACCACAGATCGTCAGGAGTTATCGTGACGTTGACCACCGCGGCGCCGGCGATGACCGCGAAATAGATCAGCAAATGGACGGCGAAGCCCTTGAGACGGCGGCGCGCGGCGGCATCGTTGTCGGCCTTGGGCTGCGATTCGGGCGTCTCTGTGTTCAACGTCTTGTTCCCCTTGCGGTGCGCCCCTAATCTAGCCGGGAAAAGGAGCCCGAACCATGCCCCGTGTACTTCGCATCGCCGCCGCCCAGCAGGGCCCGAACCTGGAAAACGACAGCAGACAGGTGATCGTCGCCCGCCTGTTGGAGATGATGAAACAGGCAAAAGCAGACAACTGCGACCTGGTGGTCTTTACGGAAACCGCCCTGACCACTTTCTTCCCCCGGTTCTATGCGGACGACCGGGCCGAGATGGACCCCTGGTTCGAGCGAGACATGCCGAACGACGCGACGCGGCCGCTGTTCGACTTCGCTTCTGAAAACAAGATCGGTTTTTCCCTGGGCTATGCCGAGCTGACGCCGGAGGGTCGGCATTTCAATACCCAGATCCTGGTCGACAAGGACGCCAAGATCGTCGGCAAGTACCGCAAGGTGCACCTGCCGGGCCACGCGGAGTACGAGGACCGGCGCGCCTTCCAGCACTTGGAAAAACGCTACTTCGAGCCCGGCGACCTGGGCTTTCCCGTGTGGCGAACCATGGGCGGCGTCATGGGGATGTGCATCTGCAACGACCGGCGCTGGCCCGAGACCTACCGGGTCATGGGGCTACAGGGCGTCGAACTGGTGATGCTCGGCTACAACACGCCGTCCTTGAACGGGCTCGGCGGCACGGACACGCCGGAAATCCGCATGCACCACAATCACCTGAGCATGCAGGCCGGCGCCTATCAGAACGCGACCTGGGTGGTCGGGGTCGCCAAGGCCGGCGAAGAAGCCCCCGGCTATCACCTGATGGGCGGCAGCTGCATCGTCGATCCGGACGGCCGCATCGTCGCCCGGGCGGAAACCGAGGACGACGAACTGGTGATCCATGACTGCGACCTGGACACCTGCAAGTTCCTAAAACAAAGCACCTTCGACTTCGCCGCCCACCGGCGGACGGAACATTACGGCCCTATCGTCGAACAGACCGGCGCGACGCCGCCGCCGGAATAGCCGCCGGATGAACGTCCTCGTCGTCCACGCCCATCCCGAACCGCAATCCTTCTGCACGGCCTTGAAGAATCGCGCTGTGGAAGCTCTTGAAAATCAAGGGTACGGCGTCACGGTCTCGGATCTTTACGCCATGAAATTCGATCCCGTTTCGGGTCCGGCCGATTTCGGCGCGCGCAAGAACCCGAACTACCTGGTCTATGCCCTGGAACAACGCCAGGGGCAGGAGACCGGCACCCTGGCACCGGACATTCGCGCCGAGATCGACAAGCTCATGGCCGCCGATTTGCTGATCCTAAACTTCCCGCTGTATTGGTTTTCCGTGCCGGCGATTTTGAAGGGCTGGATCGACCGGGTGCTGATTTCCGGCCTGACCTATGGCGGGCGCCGGTTCTACGACCGGGGCGGATTGACGGGCAAGCGGGCCATGCTGTCGCTGACCTGCGGCGGGCGGGAACACATGCTCGACGCCAATGACAGCATCCATGGCCGCCTGACCGACATGCTCAAACCCTTGCTGCAGGGCACGCTGGCCTATACCGGCATGACCGTTTTGCCGCCCTACGCCGCCTATCACGTTCCCTATGTGGACGACGCCGTCCGGGCGGGCTACCTGGCGGATTACGCGGCGCGTCTGGCCGACCTGGACGCGCTGGCGCCCCTCAGCTTTCCGTCGCTCGACGATTTCGACGAACAAATGCGGCCACTGGCCCGCCGGCCCAACGGTGAGTGATGGATTTCCTGCCATTCGAGCCGACGGCCTGGAACATGGCCATGGTGGTCCTCGCCTTTGCCGCCGCCGGGTTGTGCAAGGGCATCTTGGGCATCGGCATCCCGCTGATCGCGGTGCCGTTGTTGACCGGGGTGATGCATCCCGCGGTGACGATTTCCGTCCTGGCCACGCCGATCGTCGTCGCCAACCTGTGGCAGGGTTTCGAGGGCGGCCGCG
>JANQIJ010000275.1 GCA_028282185.1 Rhodospirillales bacterium | reverse complement strand
CGTCCGCTCAAACCCCGAGGTCGATGTCGAATGCCGACTTCAGACCGGCGGTCCCGGCCGGGGTGACGCGGATGGCGCGGCTGTCCTTGACGCGCTCGGTCCAGCCCAGTTCCTTCGCGGTGAGCGCGCGATGGGTGCCAGGTGACGGGGTGCCGCCAGACAATCAAAGGAGGTCGCCATGTTTGACGGACAGCCTTTCTTCCCCCGGTTCGACCTGGAAGCGCGCGAACCGGGGGCGCCCGCGCGGCGGTCTGGGTATCTCGTCCGCCTGGTCGACCGTTATCTGGCCTACCACGAGATTGCCCGGCAACGCCGTGCCCCGGCGCAACTGGACCGGCGTCTGCTCGACGACATCGGCGTCACGCCCGAGGCGGCCCGTCGCGAAAGCTCGAAACCGTTCTGGCGCTGACGGTTCTCGGTATGGTTTTCATGGGCCGGCGCGGGGCGGTGGTTGCGGCGATCGCCGATCCGGGTGACACTTCCGCCGTCGCCCGGTGAAGGGAACGGTGGCGGCGGATGCAGGGAGAACGCCATGACCGACCATATGGGCGGCTGCCATTGCGGCAACATCCGGGTCACCTTCATGACGGACAAGCCGCCGTCGGAAATCGTGCCGCGGGCCTGTCAATGTTCGTTCTGCCGCAAGCACGCGACCCGGGCGCTGTCCGACAACGACGGGCATATCGCCCTCATTGTCCGTGACGGCCGGGCGCTCGGCCGCTATCGGTTCGGGCTGAAGGTCGGCGACTACCTGTTTTGCAAGACCTGCGGCGTTTACGTTTCGGCCTTCATGACGGACGGCGCCGAGGCCTTCGCCAACGTCATGGCCAATGCCATGGACGCGCCCGACATCTGGGCCCCGGCCCAGCCGATCCACTACGGCGGCGAGGACGAAGCCGGCAAACGGCAACGCCGGCGGGCCAACTGGACGCCCGCGTCGTTGACGGTCGAGGAGGGGCCGGCGCTTTCCTAATCCGCCGGTGCGAAGGAGATCATCGTCCGCACCTCGATGCTTTCGCGGGGCGGCGTGTCGGCCGGGGCATCGGGGTTTTCGAAGCCCGTGTGGGAGGTATAGCGGGCCCGGCCGTCCGTCGCGCTGTCGAAGCATTTCAGCAACAAGACTTCGTCGCCGGCCATTTGCGGATACCAGTACCAGCGCTGATCTTCGTGGTGGGCGTTTTGATAGATCTCGCCCACTCGGTCGTCATAGACCAGATCGGTCTCGATGAAGGCGTCGGGCCGCATGGTGCCGGCGTCGGCCAAGGCCAGGGGCGAGCGCTCGGCGCTTTGCCCGATGGACCGCCAGACGTTGACCATGACGAAGCGGTGGTTCAGGTAACGGTCCGCGTCGTCCGCCGCCATCACGTCACGGACCCGCTTGGGGCCGGATTTTTCCGTGTAGTCGTTATGGGCGATCAGGACCGGCAGGCGCCGGGCCGTGGCTTCCCGCTTGGCGTCGTCCTGAACGCGGACCGTATGGTCGAAGATATGGACGTCGGTGGCGCCCGTCCGGCGTTTCAGGAATTCGATGATTTCCGGATAATAGACGGTTTCGATCTGCGTCTCGTCATAAAAGTCGATGACCGCCGTCGGTATCCGGTCCAGTTCGAAACCCTCGCGGTCGAGCGCCGCCGGTTGGGCCAGGCCTCGGGCATCGTGGATCGGCAAGGTCACCCATTCGAATTCGCCAAGCCGCTCATTGGCCACCGCGTGGTCGGTTTGTATCATGACTTGGGGCTTGCGCGGTTGGTCGGGCCGCATGAAATTGATCGCTGCATGGACCGTTCGGTCTGACGATGCGTTCGCACCCGCGTCTTGGGCCTTCGCGGTTTCGCCCGCATCGCGGTCGGGGGAGCTGTCGGGCATGGTCGTGGCCTCCTTGGGCCTGATCATCGAGGGCGGGCGATGCCGCTGGGTTGGCCCGAATCTGGGCCTTCGCGGCGGAAAACACAAGCCTGGGCCAAGGAAACGCAGATGTGCCGCGCCGTCACAATGGCGGCGGCGCCGGGAAATGCCACCGCGCGCGGCGTGTCCGGACCGGGCGGTCAGCCGATACGGCCGGAAATGAAGGCCTGGGTCAGATGATGGCCCGGCTTTTCAAATATCTCGTCCCGCGTGCCGTGTTCGATCAGGTCGCCCATATGGAAAAACGCCGCGCGGTCGCAAACCCGCATCGCCTGCTCCATGTTGTGGGTGACGATCACCTGGGTATAGTCGCCGCGCAGTTCGCCGATCAGTTCCTCGATCCGCGCCGTGGCCAAGGGGTCAAGCGCCGAGCAGGGCTCGTCGAACAGGATGACCTCAGGGTCGTAGGCGATGGCCCGGGCGATGCACAGGCGTTGCTGCTGACCGCCGGACAGGTTGGTCCCCGGCTGGTCCAGGATATCCTTGACCTCGTCCCAGAGATGCACGCGCCGTAGGCTTTTTTCGACCAGTTCGTCGGTCTCCTGTTTGCCATAGGCGAGGCCGTGCAGCTTCGGCGCATAGGAGACGTTGTGATGGATCGAAAACGGGAAGGGGTCCGGTTTCTGCGCGACCACGCCGAAACGGCGGCGTAAATGGGTGACGTCGACGGACTTGTCGTTCACATCTTCCCCGTCCATCAGGATGGTGCCCTCGGTCCGGGTTCCCGGGATGATGTCTAGCAGGCGGTTCAAGGCTTTGAGGAACGTTGTCTTGCCGCAGCCCGACGGCCCGATCAGGGCCGTGACCTCGCCGCGATTGATCGCCAGGTCGATGTTCTTCAGGGCATGCTTTTCGCCATAGAAAACGTTCAAGTTCTCCGCGATCAGTTTCGGCAGGTTCGCGGGGCCGGTCGCGTCTTTTGCGGGCGCTTCGGCCGTTCGGGCCGCCGGCCGGTCGGCCGGTTGGGTCAAGGTATCACCGTCGGGCATGTTCGTTTCCTATCCAAGCTCATTCGATTGGCGTTTTTGAATTAGGTCACCGTGACGCAGGGGCAGGCGGCCCGTTCGCACACCGCCTTGGAGACACTACCCTGGAGAATTCCCTTGAGACCGCCGAGGCCCCGCGTGCCCATGACGATCAGACCGGCCCCTTCCCGGGCCGCGACGTTGAGGATCGTTTCCGCGGCGTCGCCCTCTTCGACCAGCGGTTGAACGGTCTCGACCTCCAATCGGGCCATGCATTCCTTGGCCTTGTCGATGGCGACCCGGCTCATGGCGCGGCGAATGCCGATGCCTTCCTCGGCCACGGCCGCGGCCCGCACGCCGTCAACCATCCAGCTCGGTACGTTTGCCATATTCGGTCCCGCCGGCTGCGGCGCTGCCTCGACCATATGTTCGACCTCTGCCAGGTGGCGCAAACTTTCCGGCACCGGCCGGTCGTCGACAACCGACAGAAGGATTATCGGCAGGTCGCGGGCCCGCGCCAAATCGGCGGCAATTTCCGCCGCCCGTTGCGCGGCCGAAGACCCATCCGTCGCCACGAGAATCCGATCCGTCATGCGCGTCCTTGCCGTTACCGTCCGGGATGTCGTCCCGGCTGCTTTGCCGGATGGGGTGAATCCGGCGGTTTTCCAATGTTCTCGCGCCATCCTGAGGCGCGGGCTTGGCCGCGTCTCATGAAGTTTTTATGACAGTGTGGGGGCGCCGCCGCCATGCGCCGGGCTTGCAATGTTGGCCGCGCGGGCATGAAATAGAAATGCCCGTCCGGACCGGCTGGCGATCCGATGGATGTCATGCGAGATAGGGAAATAGCAATGTTCGTCGTCACAGTGAATTTCACCATTCGTCCCGACCATGCGACGGATTTCCTGCCGGCGATGCTGGAGAACGCCCGGGCCTCGGTCGAGCGAGAGCCCGGCTGCCGCCAGTTCGACGTCTGCCGCGACCCCGAAGACCCGCATGAGATCTTCCTGTACGAAATTTACGACGACGCAGAAGCGTTCCAGGCGCATCTCGCGGCCGAGCACTTCAAGACATTCGATGCCCGGGTCGCGCCCTGGGTCGCGTCCAAGACGGTCAAGACCTGGGTCCTGGACGATGGATCGTCGCGGGGCTGAGGCCACCGGACCCGTGCCGCGCCGGTTCCCGGCCGCCCCGTCCTCCGACCGCGCGACCGGCCCGCCTTGCCCCCGGGGCGGCTCCCGTCAACCCGGGTTGCATCAGAGTTTCAGTTTCATCCCCGCGTGGGAGTGGACGAACCCCAAGTTCTCATAGAATTTGAGCGCCTCCGGCCGGGATCGATCGGTGGTCA
>JANQIJ010000258.1 GCA_028282185.1 Rhodospirillales bacterium | reverse complement strand
CCTTGGGCTCGGACAACATCGAGCCGATAAACCGGAATGGTGCGAGCCAGTTGCCCTCGGGGTCGTTTCGCGCTACGAACAACCCGGAAATCTTGGGTTTTGACGAAACCGCATTAACTTCGCCGTCCGCCAGGACGACGCCGCCTTCAGGGGGCGCCGGCAACGGCAGGGTCCGGGACGGCCCAACAACCGCATCAACGACCGCGTCGCGGCAAGGGGATAACACATGGCACGTAACAAGATCGCGCTGATCGGCGCCGGCAACATCGGCGGCACGCTCGCGCACCTGATTGGCTTGAAGGAATTGGGCGACGTCGTCCTGTTCGACATCGTCGACGGCATGCCGGCCGGCAAGACCCTGGACATTTGCCAGGCGGGCCCCGTCGAAGGCTACGATTCGGCCATGAAGGGGTCCAAGAGCTACGCCGCCATCCGGGGCGCCGACGTCTGCGTCGTCACCGCCGGCGTCGCCCGCAAGCCGGGCATGAGCCGCGACGATCTCCTGGGCATCAACACCAACGTCATGAAATCCGTCGGCGAAGGCATCAAGAAATACGCGCCGGACGCCTTCGTCATCTGCATCACCAATCCGCTGGACGCCATGGTCCAGGTTCTGCGCGACGCCTCGGGCCTGCCGCACCGCAAGGTCGTCGGCATGGCGGGTGTTCTGGACTCGGCCCGCTTCCGCCTGTTCCTGGCGCAGGAATTCAACGTCTCGGTCGAGGACGTGACCGCCTTCGTTTTGGGCGGCCACGGCGACACCATGGTGCCGTCGATCCGCTATTCGACGGTCGCCGGCATTCCGGTCCCCGACCTGATCAAGATGAAATGGACGACCCAGGCCAAGATCGACGCCATCGTCGACAGGACCCGGTTCGGCGGCGGTGAGATCGTCAAGCTTCTGGGCACGGGCTCGGCGTTCTACGCGCCGGCCTCCAGCGCCATCCAGATGGCCGAGAGTTATCTGAAGGACAAGAAACGGGTGCTGCCCTGCGCCGCCTACCTGACCGGAGAATACGGGGTCAAGGGCATGTACGTGGGCGTGCCCGTGGTGATCGGCGCCCGTGGCGTCGAACGGGTGGTCGAGATCAAACTGGACCCGTCGGAACGGGCCATGTTCCGCAAGTCGGTCAACGCCGTGAAGGGCTTGAACGCGGCGGTCGCGAAGATCCAGCAGGCCGCCGCGGCGCCGGCCAAGAAAGCGCCGGCGAAGAAAACGGCAGCGCGCAAAGCGTCGGCGAAGAAAGCCCCCGCGCGCAAACCGGCTGCCCGCAAACCGGCTGTCCGCAAACCGGCCGCGAAAAAAACCCCGTAAACCACCCGCCCGGCCCACAGCGCCCATCGCGGGCGCCGGCCGGCCCAGCCATCGAAACCCGGACCGACAATCCCGGATGACGACACCAGATTCTTGAGGAACAAGGACCAGGAAACCGAGAGGACACCATGAACATCCACGAGTACCAGGGCAAGCAACTGCTTGCGAAGTATGGGGTCGCGGTACCCCGGGGCAAGGTTGCCTATACCGTCGACGAAGCCACCGCCGCCGCCCGGGAATTGGGCGGATCGGTCTTCGTCGTCAAATCGCAAATCCATGCCGGCGGCCGGGGGGCCGGGCGGTTCAAGGGCAATGAAGACGGCAAGGGCGGCGTGCGCGTCGTCAAGTCGGTCGACGAGGTCCGCGACAACGCCGGCGAGATGCTGGGGAACGTCCTGGTCACCAAGCAGACCGGCGAAGCCGGCAAGGAAGTGAAGCGGCTTTATATCGAGGAAGGCATGGACATCGCCCGCGAGCTCTATCTTTCCATGCTGCTGGACCGGGAAAGCTCGCGCATCGTCATCATGGCGTCCACCGAGGGCGGCATGGAAATCGAGGAAGTCGCCGAGCGGACCCCGGAAAAGATCATCAAGGTGTTCATTGACCCGGCGACCGGCATCCAGGGCTTCCACGCCCGGGACATCGCCTTTGGCCTGGGCCTGGAAGGGGCCCAAGTGAAATCCGGTGTCAAGTTCGTCATGGCGCTGTATCAGGCGTTCATGGATCTTGACTGCTCCATGGTTGAAGTCAACCCGCTGGTCGTGACCGGCGGCGGAGACGTCATCGCCCTGGATTCCAAGGTCAACTTCGACGACAACGCGCTTTATCGCCACAAGGACGTGGAGGAAATGCGCGACGAGGACGAAGAAGACCCGGCCGAACTGGAAGCCGCCAAGCATGAGCTCAACTACATCAAGCTGGACGGCAACATCGGCTGCATGGTGAACGGCGCGGGCCTGGCCATGGCGACCATGGACATCATCAAGCTGGAAGGCGGCGACCCGGCCAACTTCCTGGACGTGGGCGGTGGCGCCACCAAGGAACGGGTGACCGAGGCCTTCAAGATCATCCTCTCGGATCCCAACGTCGAAGGCATCCTGGTCAACATCTTCGGCGGCATCATGCGCTGCGACGTGATCGCCGAGGGCGTCGTGGCAGCCGCCAAGGAAGTCAGTCTCAGCGTACCCCTGGTGGTCCGGCTCGAAGGCACCAACGTCGACAAGGGCAAACGGATCATGGCCGACAGCGGCCTGCCGATCAAATCGGCGGACGATTTGGGCGACGCCGCCAAGAAGATCGTCCAAGCGGTGAAGGAGGCAGCTTAGATGTCGGTTCTCGTCAACAAGGATACCCGGGTCATCTGCCAGGGCTTCACCGGTGCCCAGGGCACCTTCCATTCGGAACAGGCCATCGCCTACGGCACCAACATGGTCGGCGGCGTGACGCCCGGCAAGGGCGGCTCGACCCATCTGGACCTGCCGGTGTTCGACACCGTCAAGGACGCGGTCGCCAAGACGGAAGCCAATGCCTCCGTCATCTACGTGCCGCCGCCGTTCGCGGCCGACGCCATCCTGGAGGCCATCGCGGCGGAAATCGAACTGGTCATCTGTATCACCGAAGGCATTCCCGTGAAGGACATGATCCCGGTGAAGCGCGCCTTGCAGAGCTCCAACACCCGGCTGGTCGGCCCCAACTGCCCCGGCGTGATTACGCCAGGCGAATGCAAGATCGGCATCATGCCGGGCCATATCCACAAACCGGGGAAGGTGGGGATCGTCTCGCGCTCGGGCACGCTGACCTATGAAGCCGTGGCGCAGACGACCAAGCCCGGGTTCGGCCAATCGACCTGCATCGGCATCGGCGGCGATCCGATCAACGGCACCAACTTCGTCGATTGCCTGAAGCTGTTCGTCGAGGACGACCAGACGGAAGCCATCGTCATGATCGGCGAGATCGGCGGCTCTGCGGAAGAGGACGGCGCCGAATTCCTCAAGGCGTCGGGGAGCAGGAAGCCGGTCGTCGGCTTCATCGCCGGGCGCACGGCCCCGCCGGGGCGTCGCATGGGCCATGCCGGTGCGATTATCTCTGGCGGTAAGGGCGGTGCGGAAGATAAGATCGACGCCATGAAGGCCGCCGGTATCCACGTTTCGGATTCGCCGGCGGAACTCGGCGAAACGATGATGAAGGTGTTCAAAGGGTGACCATGCCCTGACACGGTCGGGCGCAGCATCCACATAAAGGGAGGACGCGCCGGACCGTGCGCGTCTTGGCGGCATGAGCGAGATTGACCTGGACCCCACCCAATTCCTGTATTCGGGCAACACCGTCTACGTCGCGGAACTGTACGAACGCTACCTGGACGACCCCGGGTCCGTGGAAATCCGATGGCAGGAGTTCTTCCGCTCGCTGTCCGATGAACAGTCGGATTTGATCCGCGAACAGGAGGGCGCCAGCTGGGCGCCGCGCTCGGAACGGATACTGGGTCACGGCGACATCGTGCCTTTGTCGGAACAGATGGCCACCAGCCATGGCCGGCGCGGCGACGCCCAGGAAGCGCAACAAGCGGTTCAGCAAGAACGCATGAGCACCATGAAGGTGCGCGAGGCGACGCTCGACAGTCTGCGCGCCCTGATGCTGATCCGCGCCTACCGCGTGCGCGGCCACCTGCATGCCGACCTGGACCCCTTGAACCTGATGGAACCGGAACCCCATTCGGAACTGGACCCGGCGACCTATGGGTTCACCGACCGGGACTGGGACCGGGAAATCTTCATCAACTACGTGCTCGGCCTGGAAACCGCGACGCTGCGCACCATCATGCAGATCCTGAAGGAGACCTATTGCGGCTCCATCGGGCTGGAGTTCATGCATATCCAGGACCCGGACGAGAAGGCCTGGCTACAGGAACGGATCGAACGGGTGCGCAACCAAACCGCCTTCACCAAAGAAGGCAAGCGGGCGATCCTCAACCGGCTGATCGAGACCGAGGGTTTCGAGCGCTATCTCGACAAGAAGTTCACCGGAACCAAACGTTTCGGGCTCGACGGCGGCGAAAGCCTGGTGCCCGGGATGGAGCAAATCTTCAAGCGCGGCAGCCAGCTCGGCGTCGACGAAATCGTCATCGGCATGGCGCACCGCGGCCGCCTGAACGTGCTCGCCAATGTCATGGGCAAGCCGTTCCAGGCGATTCTCAACGAATTCCAGGGCGGCGCGTCCCGGCCGGAAGACGTCGGCGGATCGGGCGACGTGAAATATCACCTGGGCGCATCAGCCGACCGGGTGTTCGACGGCCGCTCCGTGCATCTGTCGTTGACCGCCAACCCGTCGCATCTGGAATGCGTCAACACGGTCTGTCTCGGCAAGACCCGGGCGAAGCAGCGCCAGAAAAACGACACCGACATGGAAAAGGTGCTGACCATCCTGTTGCATGGCGATGCCGCCTTTGTCGGCCAGGGCATCATTCAGGAAACCTTGGACCTGTCCAACCTGCAGGGATATCAGACCGGCGGCACCATCCACATCATCATCAACAACCAGATCGGTTTCACCACCAACCCGACGCAGCACCGGTCGTCACCCTATTGTTCGGACGCGGCGAAGATGGTCGCGGCGCCGATCTTCCACGTCAACGCCGACGACGTCGAAGCCGTCGTCCATTGCGCGCGGATCGCGACCGAATACCGCCAGCGGTTCAAGAAGGACGTGGTCATCGACATGATCTGTTATCGCCGGCACGGCCATAACGAGGGCGACGAGCCCATGTTCACCCAACCGAAGATGTACAAGACCATCCAGGTCCATCCGACGACGCTGAACGAGTACGCCCTGAAATTGGTCCGCGAAGAGGTGATGACAGAGGACGAGGTCGAAACCCAGATGCAGAATTTCATCAACACGATGGATGAAGCGTTCGAGGCCTCCAAGGGCTACAAGCCCAACAAGGCCGATTGGATGGACGGCCAGTGGGCCGGCATGGCCGTGGCCTCGGGCGACGCGCGCCGCGGCAAAACCGGCGTGTCCCTGGAATTCCTCAAGGAAGTGGGGGGCGCGTTGACCAAGGTGCCGGAGAACTTCAACCTTCATTCCAAGATCGTCCGCCAATTGGACGCCAAGGCGAAGATGCTCGAAACCGGCGAAGGCATCGACTGGGCCACGGCCGAGGCGTTGGCCTTCGGCGCGCTGTTGCTGGAAGGGCACCCGGTGCGCCTGTCCGGTGAGGATTCCGAACGGGGCACCTTCTCGCAACGGCACTCCGTGCTGATCGATCAGGAGAACGAGGATCGTTACACCCCGTTGCAGAACGTGCGCTTCGGCCAAGCGCCGTTCGAGGTCCTGAATTCGCCGCTGTCGGAATTCGGCGTGCTCGGGTTCGAATACGGCTATTCTCTGGCCGAACCGCAGACCCTGGTCCTGTGGGAAGCTCAGTTCGGCGATTTCGCCAACGGCGCCCAGGTGATCATCGACCAGTTCATTTCGTCCGGTGAACAGAAGTGGCTCCGCATGTGCGGGCTGGTGATGCTGTTGCCGCATGGCTACGAAGGCCAGGGGCCGGAGCATTCCTCGGCCCGGCTCGAACGCTATCTGCAGAACTCCGCCGACGACAACTGGCAGGTCTGCAACTGCACCACGCCAGCCAACTATTTCCATGTCCTGCGCCGGCAGATGCGCCGCGATTTCCGCAAGCCGCTGATCCTGATGAC
This sequence comes from Rhodospirillales bacterium, assembly GCA_028282185.1. Lineage (GTDB taxonomy): Bacteria > Pseudomonadota > Alphaproteobacteria > Rhodospirillales > Casp-alpha2 > UBA1479. Next base: position 1,080 of record JANQIJ010000258.1, on the reverse strand, counting down.
GCCGAAATCCCTGCTCCGTCACAAGCGCTGCGTTTCCACATTGGACGAAATGGGACCGGACACCACGTTCCACCGCATTCTGTGGGACGATGCCCAGGAAGCCGGCGGCTTGCTTGCCGACGATAAGATCAAACGCGTCGTGCTGTGTTCCGGCAAGGTCTATTACGACCTGTTCGAGGAACGCGAGAAACGCGGCATCAAGGACGTCTACCTGATGCGGGTCGAACAGCTCTATCCCTTCCCGTTCAAGGCGCTGACCAAGGAGCTCGGCCGTTTCAAGAACGCCGAAATCATGTGGTGCCAGGAAGAACCCAAGAACATGGGATCCTGGACCTTCGTCCTCGAACCGCTGCAGCAGGTCATGGAGGGCTTGAACCTGCAACAGGTCAAGCCCTCCTACGCCGGCCGCACCGCCGCCGCCGCGCCGGCCACCGGCATCGCCAGCAAGCACGCCAAGGAACTGGCAGAGTTCCTGGAAGCGGCCCTGGTCGTTCCGGCCCCGGCCCGCCGCCGCGCGCGCAAGAAGGCATAACGATTAAGCCGCAAATCATATTGCATCCTGGTCACACCACGCAGGGAACATATCCATGACCGTTGAAGTTACCGTACCGACGCTGGGCGAATCCGTGACGGAGGCCACCGTCGGCAAATGGACGAAGGCGCCCGGCGACGCCGTCGCCCAGGACGAAGCCCTGGTCGAACTGGAAACCGACAAGGTGACGTTGGAGGTCAACGCCCCCGCCGCCGGGACGCTCGGCGCGATCGCCGCCGAAGAGGGCGCCACGGTCGAGGTCGGGGCCCTGCTGGCGACCATCGAGGAAGGCGCTGCCGCCCCCGCCCCCGCCGCGGCGGCGGCCAAGGCGCCCGCGCCCGCGGCCTCGGGCGGTGGCCAGATGGTCGATATCCTGACCCCGACCATGGGCGAAAGCGTCGCCACGGGCACGCTCGGCGCCTGGTCGAAATCGGTCGGCGACGCGGTCGAGGCCGATGAGGTTCTGGTCGAGGTCGAAACCGACAAGGTGACGATCGAGGTCAACGCCCCCGCCGCCGGCAAGCTGGCGGCGATCGACGCGGCCGAAG
>JANQIJ010000241.1 GCA_028282185.1 Rhodospirillales bacterium | reverse complement strand
TAGATGTTTGATCCCAGATTTTGATGGTGCATTCTTTTCGCCGGAATGGAAGGAGGCACTATGGGACAGGTACTACACGGCAGCGCCAAAACGACGGAGGCGGTGCGTCGAGCGATACAAAATAGTCAAGAGAGCTTGAGAACGCTTTCGAAGCGTTACGGCATCAACCCCAAGACTGTCGCCAAATGGAAGAAGCGGACGTCGGTCGCCGATCTTCCGACCGGACCGAAAGAGCCGCATTCGACCGTGCTCTCGCTGGACGAGGAAGCGATCATCGTGGCCTTCCGCAAGCACACGCTGTTGCCGCTGGACGACTGCCTTTATGCGCTACAGCCAACCATCCCGCATCTGACGCGCTCGTCACTGCATCGTTGCCTGCAGCGGCACGGTATCTCCAGGCTGCCGGACGTCGAAGACGACAAGCCGGCCAAGCGGAAGTTCAAGCGCTATCCGATCGGCTACTTTCACATCGATATCGCCGAGGTGCGCACGGCCGAAGGCAAGTTGCACATGTTTGTCGCGATCGACCGGACATCGAAGTTCGCCTTCGCTGAACTGCGTGAGAAGGCGCCGACACGGGTCGCAGCCGAGTTCCTGGGCCGCCTGATCGAAGCCGTCCCCTATAAGATCCATACCATCCTGACCGATAATGGCATCCAGTTCACAACGCCCAGCGCCGGAGGATCAGCCGTCCCTCTGATCAAAGAGGCAATGGCAAAAGGCGAACTATTCCGTGCCCATGCCTTCGAATATGCGTGCGCCAAGGCTGACATCGATCATCGCACCACAAAACCGAAACACCCCTGGACCAATGGTCAGGTCGAGCGCATGAACCGCACCATCAAGGACGCCACCGTCAAGCGGTTCCACTACGACAACCACGATCAACTCAAAACGCATCTCTACGACTTCATCGCGGCCTACAATTTTGGCCGTCGGTTAAAGACCCTCAACGGGCTCACGCCATACGAGTTCATCTGCAAGAAATGGACAATCGAGCCCGAAAAATTCAAACTCGATCCAATCCATCAAATGCCGGGACTGAACATTTAGAACATTTCAGGCTTGGATTGAATAGCTGAGACACCGTTTCCGGTTCGCTGGCCGGGAAGGCCGGCCTGACGACATCCAACGGCCCGGAAACGGCGCCTTCGGTCGGCGATCCGGGCTTCCGGCGGCGTCGAAGAGGTCCCGGGGCCACGGGGTGTCCCCGTATGAATTTGATCGAGGGCACCCCCGGGGATACCCCGCATCGCCTTCACCTCTTCTCCTGGCCGGAAACCCGGCTTGCCGATCTCAACTGTTTCAATTCAAACCTGAACTGCTCTAGCCGCGCGCTCTAACCGCCAAGCAAGAACCGGTTGTCGGAAACCTCGCCCCAGGCCTCCATGAACCGGGCCAGATGTGGGCGAGCCGCGCCTTCGGCCTCGATCAGGGAAATCACATCGGCGACGGCCCGGTCGTGGGCCTCGGTCGATAACACACCGCGATGGTGCTGGTAGCGCAGGTAGACCAGATAGGTGTTGAGCACGTCCGTTTCGCAGTAATTGCGAATCTCCTCGATCCGGCCGTCGTCGAACATCGGCGCCACCTGGGCGCCGTCGACGCCGAACTTGCCGGGCAGGCCCAGGACCGAACAGACCTCGTTCAGCTTGATCCGGGCGGAAGCCCCGAAATCGGAGAGCGCCTCCATCAGATCGCAATGCCAATCGGTGGCGTAGCGCGCCATGTAGTTTTCCCATTTGTTGGTCGTGTCATGCAGCAGCGGTGCGGCGACGCCATGGGCCATGGCCCGGTACTTGAGGACGGCCAGATCGAACCCGCGACCGTTGAAACTGACCAGCCGCGGGCGCAAACGCTCGAAGTATCCGAAGAAGCCCTGCAACAGGCGTTTTTCGTCGAACCCGGCCTCGCCGCCGGAGCGCAGTTCCTTCAACAGATAGGCCTCGCCACCCTCACTGCGGTCGATCTCCGCTTCCAGAAAACTGATCGCCACCACCTGATGGAACGGCTGGCGGTGGAAGTCATTGCGCCCGTCGGTGATCTCCAAATGGTAGCGGGACAGTTCGCCGCGCCGGGCCCGGATGTCCGGGTCGTCGAACCCGGTCAAGGCCGGCACCGCGTCGGTCGCCGGCACGGTTTCGATATCGAAGACGAAGAGGTTTTGGTGCTGCATGGTTCGCTGTTATACACTCTGGCCCAGGCCCGGCCCGAACCTTTTCGGGCCGGGCCATCCCGCCCCCAACCGGAACCGGACACGTTTATGAAGAACCTCGGCAAGATGATGCAACAGGCCCAGCAACTGCAATCCAAGATGGCGGAGATGCAGGAACAGATGGCCAATTTGGAAGTCACCGGATCGTCCGGCGCCGGCATGGTCACCGTCACCATGAACGGCAAGAACGAAGCGCGACGCGTAACCATCGATCCGAAACTGCTGGATGGCGAGGAAGCGGCCGTGGTCGAAGATTTGATCGTCGCCGCGATCAATGACGCCCGGGCCAAGGCCGAAGCCGAAATGGCCCAGCAAATGAAGGACCTGACCGGCGGACTGGAACTGCCGCCGGGAATGAAGCTGCCGTTCTGACGCCGGCCCGCCGGCACCGCACCGGGGACCCCATGGTCACCAACGACATCGACCACCTGATTTCGCTCCTGGCCAAACTGCCCGGTCTGGGGCCGCGCTCGGCCCGGCGCGCGGTGCTGCATCTGATGAAACGGCCCGACAGCCTGATGCGGCCCTTGGCACGGGCCATGGACACGGCGGCCGAGACGATCAAGACCTGTTCCACCTGCGGCAACCTGGACACGCGCGATCCCTGCGCGATCTGCGCCGATGCGCGCCGCGACACATCGGTGATCTGCGTGGTCGAGGACGTCGCCGACCTTTGGGCATTGGAACGCGGCGCCACCTTCAAGGGCCGTTACCACGTCTTGGGCGGCACCCTTTCGGCGCTCGACGGCGTAACGCCGGAAGACCTGGGCCTGCCGCAACTGTCGGCGCGGGTCGCCGACGGCGAGGTGGCCGAGGTTATCCTGGCCTTGAGCGCCACCGTCGACGGTCAGACGACGGCGCATGTGATCGCCGACCGGCTGGCCGAGGCGGCGCCGAACGTGACCCTTTCCGGCCTGGCCCATGGCGTCCCCGTGGGCGGCGAATTGGACTACCTGGACGACGGCACGCTGAGCGCGGCGATGAAGGCACGGCGCCCCATTGCCGGGGCCGGCGGCCCGTGAGCGGCCAAGGAAACATCGCCAGGGCGGCGGCGCAGGGGAAGGAGCGGCCATGAACATTTCCAAGATCCTGCAAGACGCCCTCGCCCGCCACCAGGCCGGCGACCTGGACAGCGCCGAGGCGCTCTACCGCAAGATCATCGCCAAGAAACCGAAGACCGCCGACGCCCATAACCTGTTGGGCGTGTTGCTGCAGCAGCGCGGCGATCTGGCCGGCGCGATCGAGCACTGCGGCCGGGCGGCGAAGCTCGACCCCGACTTTCATGTGCCGCATGTCAATCTGGGCAATGCCCTGCAAGCGGCCGGGCGGTTCGAAGACGCGCGCGACGCCTTCGCCCGGGCCGACCGCCTGCAGCCGAACCAGCCGGAAATCCTCAACAACCTTGCCAGCGTGTTCAATGCGCTGGGCGCCCATCAGGACGCGCTCAACGCCGCCAACCAGGCGATGCGCAACAACCCCAATCTGGGTGAGGCCTATAACAACGAAGGCAACGCGCTGTTGGGCCTGGGCCGGGCCGAGGACGCATTGGTCAGTTTCGAGCGCGCCCAGGCCTTGGGCGCGCCAGCCTTGGACGTGTTCTTCAACATCGCCCAGGCGCGATTGGCGCTCGGCCGGTTCGACGAGGCGCGGGCGGTCTATCTCAAACTGATCGAGGCCAGCCCGGACGATGCCCGGCTGTGGTTCGGGCGCGGCAACGCCGATCTGGCGTTGGACGATTTCGACGCCGCCATCGACGCCTTCACCAAGGCGCTACAGATCGACCCAAGCCATACGGCGGCGCGCTGCAACCTGGCGGCGGCGCGGCAAGCCGCGGGCGACACAGGCGCGGCGATCGCCGATCTGACACAGGCACTCGCGGCGGAACCGGGGGCGGCCGACCTGCGCTGGAACCTGGCCCTGGCCAAGTTGCAGGCCGGCGACTACGCGGGCGGCTGGGCCGATTACCGGGCGCGCTGGGAAATGCCGGCGTTCCAAGGCTTGAAACGAACCTGGTGGCAAGCCGATTGGGACGGCGCCGACCCGTCGGGAAAAACAATCCTGATCCGCGCCGAGCAAGGCTTCGGCGACGCCTTGATGGTCTGCCGCTTCGCGCCGCGTCTCGCCGCCCGGGGGGCGCAGGTGATCATCGAATGCCGGCCGCCCTTGACCCGCCTGCTGGCCACCTTGGACGGCGTCTCGGCGACGGTGGATCTCGACCCGGACACCCAGGCCCGGGGCACGGCCTTGCCCGATCATGACCTGCAGGTGCCGCTGATGGACCTGCCGCATCTGTTCGGCGCGACCCTGGACGACCTGCCGACGAACGTGCCCTACCTGGCGCCGCCCATGGGGACGGAGCCGCCCGCCGCCGTTGCCCAGGCCCAGGGGTTCAAGGTCGGCATCGCCTGGGAAGGCAGCGCGACCCGGGACGACAACCACAAGCGATCCCTCACCCTTGATCGGTTCGGGCCGCTCCTGGCCACCCCGGGGACACGTTTTTTCTCGCTCCAGGTCGGCCCCGGCGCGGCCGCCGCGGCGACCTTCGACAGCGACCATGCCGAGGAAAGGCGTCTCGTCAACCTGTCAGATAATTTGACGGATTTCGCGGAAACGGCAGCGGCGGTGGCGGCGCTCGACCTGGTGGTCACCGTCGATACGGCCGTGTTCCATCTGGCCGGCGCGCTGGGCAAGCCGGTCTGGGGTCTGTTGTCCCGGCCCTGCGGCTATCTTTATGGGACGGAGGGCAAGACCCACCCCTGGTATCCGACGGCACGGCTCTACCGCCAGCCCGTGCCGGGCGATTGGCAGGGCGTGTTCGACGCGGTCGCGCAAGACATCACCGCCGCCGTGACAGCCGGTGCCTGAACGTCACCCGCCCGCGCCCCGATTCAGGCCCAGCTTTTCGACGGCCCGCCGGCGCCGCGACAGCCACCATCCGAACTCGGGCTTCCAAAGGTCGAAGTTGTCATCCGCGCCGAGCGTCCCGGCGGCGCGCAGGGTCCAATTGGGATCGGACAGCATTTCCCGGGCGAGCGCGACCATGTCCGCCCGGCCTTCGGCGACGATGCCATCGGCGTCCGCCGGGTCCCAGATGAAGCCGACAGCCATGGACGGCACGCCGGCCTCGCGCCGGACGCGCTCGGCGAAGGGAACCTGGAAGGCCTGTTCGACCGGCAGATGCGGCCGGCGGCCGACGCCGCCGATCCCCGCCGTCGAACAGTCGATCATGTCGACGCCGTCCTGCTTGAGCAGACGGGC
>JANQIJ010000225.1 GCA_028282185.1 Rhodospirillales bacterium | reverse complement strand
GTTGGCGCGGTTGCAGGCGCCGAAGGGCCGGGGGAACCGCCAGCAGGTCGAGTTGCCCGGCGGGCCGGTCTCGCTGGTCGACGAAAGCTACAACGCCAGTCCGGCGGCGATGGCCGCGGCCTTCGAGGTTCTGGGCATGACCGAACCCGGCCCCGGCGGCCGACGGATCGCGGTTCTCGGCGACATGCTGGAACTGGGCGACGAGGCGCCGGACCTGCATGCCCGACTGGCGACGCCGCTGATCGCCCGGGGTGTCGACCTCGTGTTCACCGCCGGACCGCAGATGCGCCGCCTGTTCGACGGGCTTGAGCGCGACATGCGGGGCGGCCATGCGGAGACCTCGGACGCCCTTGCGCCGCAGGTCACGGCCGCGCTTCGGCCGGGCGACGTGGTTCTGGTCAAGGGGTCGTTCGGATCGCGCATGGGCCGAGTGATCGAGGCCATAGCGATGCAGGGTGATACCGCGGCAGGCGGCCGCGAGGCCGCCGATGCGGGTCGGTCGAACGGGGAGTAAGGGGCGCCATGCTGTACCACATCCTGTTCCCCATGGCCGACGAGTTCGCCGTCTTGAACGTCTTCCGCTATCTGACGTTCCGAACCGGCGGCGCCGTGATCACCGCGCTGATCATCAGTTTCATCATCGGCCCGGTCCTGATCGAGTTGTTGAAATCGCGCCAGAAGGGCGGACAGCCGATCCGTGACGATGGCCCGGAAAGCCACCTGATCACCAAGCAGGGTACGCCGACCATGGGTGGTCTGATGATCCTGATTGCTTCCGTGACCGCGACCCTGTTGTGGATGGATTTGAACAACGGCTTCGTCTGGGCGGCGCTGGGCGTGACCCTGGGTTACGGCATCATCGGGTTCCTGGACGATTACCTGAAGGTCTCGAAACGCAATTCGCGCGGGTTGCCCGGAAAGCTGAAACTGCTGTTGCAGGTCGCCATTGCCTGCGTCGCCGCTTTCTATATCTCAACCAACCTGCCCGAGCCGCTGGCGACGACGCTGGCCCTGCCGTTCTTCAAGAACGTGTTGCTCGATCTGGGGTGGGTATTCATCGCACTGGCCTGTTTCGTCATGGTGGGCGCGTCCAATGCGGTCAACCTCACCGATGGTCTTGACGGGCTTGCCATCGTTCCCGTGATGATCGCCGCCGGTGTGTTCGCGCTGATCGCCTATCTCGTCGGCAACGCGGTGTTCTCCAACTATCTGCAAATTCACTATGTGCCGGGATCCGGCGAATTGGCCGTGTTCCTGGGTTCCTTGGTCGGCGCGGCCCTGGGTTTCCTGTGGTTCAACGCGCCGCCTGCCAAGGTGTTCATGGGCGACACCGGGTCTTTGTCCCTGGGCGGGGCGCTGGGTGCGGTCGCCGTGATCACCAAGCACGAGTTGGTCTTGGCCATCGTCGGGGGGCTCTTCGTGCTCGAAACCGTCTCGGTCATCGTCCAGGTGATCTCCTACAAGCTGACCGGCAAGCGGGTGTTTCGCATGGCGCCGCTGCATCACCATTTCGAGCAGAAGGGCTGGGCCGAGGCGACCATCGTTATCCGGTTCTGGATTATCGCCTCGATCCTGGCGCTTGCCGGTCTCGCCACATTGAAGTTGCGCTAGCGAGGGGCCGGAAACAGTCATGATCGACGTCTTTTTCCTGTTCAAGATGCCCATCGCGGTGTTTGGCCTGGGCCGCAGCGGGATCGCCACGGCCAAGGCACTGATGGAAAGCCAGGCCGAGGTTTGGGCCTGGGACGACAATGAGGACGCCCGCCAGCGCGCCCGCGAGGCGGATATCCCGTTGATCGATCTGTACACCTGCAATTGGAAGGAACTGACCTCGCTGGTGCTGTCGCCGGGCGTGCCGCTGCATCACCCGGAACCGCACCCGGTGGTCAACCTGGCCAAGGCGGCCGGCTGCGAGATCATCTCCGATATCGAGCTTCTGGCCCGCGCCCAGCGGGATTCGTCATACATCGGAATCACCGGAACGAACGGCAAGTCGACGACCACGGCGCTGATCGGCCATATCATGCAGCTCGCCGGCCGCGAGGTCGATGTCGGCGGCAACCTGGGCACGCCGGCGTTGGCGCTCGACGGCATGGGCGAGAAAGGCAGCTATGTCCTGGAGATGTCGTCCTACCAATTGGACCTGACCGTCTCGATCACGTTCGACATCGCGGTCTTGCTGAACATCAGCCCGGATCACTTGGAACGCCATGGCGGCATGGACGGTTACGTCGCCGCCAAGCGCCAGATCTTCCACCGCCAGACGGATCCCCGCTCGGCGATCATCGGCATCGACGACAAGTATTGCGAGGCGATCTACGAGGATCTGGCCGATCTGGGCGAACAGATCGTCGTGCCGATTTCCGGCAATCAACGGGTCCATGGCGGCGTCTATGTCGTCAACGGCGTGTTGATCGACGACACGGAGGGCCATGAAGACCCGGTTTGCGACCTGAAGGACATTCCGTCGCTGCAGGGACGACACAACTGGCAGAACGCGGCGGCGGCCTTTGCCGCCTGCAAGCGGGGCGGCGTTGAGCCGCGCGTCATCATGGCTTGTCTGCAAAGCTACCCGGGCCTGGTCCATCGCCAGGAGCCGGTTGAAACCGTCGATGGGGTTGCGTTCGTCAACGATTCCAAGGCGACCAACCTGGTTGCCGCAACCAAGGCCCTTGCCTGTTACGAGACGGTCTATTGGATCGCCGGCGGGCGACCCAAGGAAGGCGGTCTGGCGGGTCTGGTGCCTTACTTTCCACGCATCCGCCAGGCGTTCCTGGTCGGCGAGGCGGCGCTCGCTTTCGGCCAGGAGCTGGACGGCAAGGTTCCGTTCACCCATTCCGGCGATGTCGAGACGGCGGTCAAGCAAGCCTTCGAGGCGGCCAAGAAGGCCAAGACGGAAGGCGAAGAACGGCCGGTGGTGTTGTTGTCGCCGGCCTGCGCCTCGTTCGATCAGTTCCCCGACTTCGAGGCAAGGGGCGATGTCTTCAAGGACACGGTCGAAGCCTTGCCCGGTGCGCACCTTGATCCCATGGAGGATCCGGACGCGTTCCGCGCGGTCGATGACGGAGGTGCCCTGACGTGAGCACCCTGGCCCGCACCGATAACTCGATCCTTGCCCGCTGGTGGTGGACCGTCGACCGCTGGAACCTGGCGGCGTTGCTGGCGCTTGCCGTGTTGGGCGTGGTGATGGCGCTCGCCGCCTCGCCGCCGGTGGCCGATAAGTTGGGCCTAGACACCTACCATTTCGCGGGCCGCCAGGCGGTCTATCTGGGGCTCGGCTTGTTGATCGCCGTCTGCGTCAGCCTGCTGTCGCCGCGCGGCGTCCGGCGCCTGGCCCTGGTCGTGCTGATCGGCGCCATCGGACTGATGATCGCGGTTCTGGCCGTCGGGCCGGAGATCAAGGGCGCGACCCGTTGGCTGTCGTTGGGCGGGGTCTCGCTGCAGCCCTCGGAATTCGTCAAGCCGGCCTTGGCCGTTAGCGCCGCCTGGTTCTTCGCCCAGGCGCGGCTCAACGACGGCTATCCGGGCAACATTGTCGCCACCGGTCTGTTCCTCGCGGTCGCGGCGCTGTTGCTGATGCAACCGGACGTCGGCATGACCATGGTCGTCGCCGCCGTCTGGGGGGTTCAATTCTTCCTGGCCGGCCTGCCGCTGATCCTGGTTGTCGGCATCGGTCTGGCTTTTCTCGGCGCCGCCGTCGGCGCCTATTTCACATTTAGCCACGTGCGCATCAGGGTCGATCGGTTCTTTGATCCGGAAGCCGCCGAGGGCTACCAGGTGATGCGCTCCTTGGATGCCTTCAAGAACGGTGGGCTGACCGGCCGGGGGCCGGGCGAAGGCCGGGTCAAGGAAGTGTTGCCCGACGCCCATACCGATTTCATCTTTGCCGTCGCCGGCGAGGAATTCGGCATGTTCGTCTGTGTCGCCATCGTCGCCCTGTTCGGTTTCGTCGTGATCCGCGGCATGACGCGGGTCTATCGCGACGACAACCTGTTCGTTTTGCTGGCCGCCGCCGGCTTGCTCGTTCAGTTCGCGGTCCAGGCCATGGTCAACCTGGCGTCGACCCTGCACTTGATCCCGCCCAAGGGCATGACCCTGCCGTTCGTGTCCTACGGCGGATCGTCGACCCTGGCGGTCGCCTTGGGCCTCGGCATGATCCTGGCCCTGACCCGCGACCGGCCGGGCGAAGGGGGTGGGCAATGAGCGGGCGACTGGTCGTGCTCGCCGCCGGCGGTACCGGCGGCCATGTTTTCCCGGCGGAAGCCTTGGCGGCCGAAATGACGGCCCGCGGTTTCCGCCTGGCCCTGGTCACCGACCGACGCGGCGGCGGCTACGGCGGCACCCTGGGCGACCTGGAAACCCATCGCATCCGTGCCGGCGGGGTTGCCGGAAAGCGTTTTACCCAGCGTCTGGAAAGTGTCTTCGAACTCGGCCTGGGCACGCTTCAGGCGCGTCGCCTGCTGGCCCGGTTGCGTCCGGCCGCAGTCGTCGGATTTGGCGGTTACGCATCGGTGCCGACGATGATGGCGGCGACCTGGGCCGGTCTGCCGACCGCGATCCACGAACAGAACGCGGTGCTGGGCCGGGCCAACCGCTTGCTGGCGCCGCGCGTTGACCGCATCGCGCTGTCGATCGACGGCACCCAGGCGGTGCCCGAAACGTCGGCCGGCAAGATACGTCTGACCGGCATGCCGGTGCGTCCGGCGCTGATCCAGGCGGTGAGCGATTACCCGTCGATCGAACCGGGGGCACCGTTGTCTTTGTTGATCACCGGTGGGTCGCAGGGCGCCACCGTCCTGTCCGAAGTGGTCCCGGCGGCGCTGGCGGCACTCGACGACGGGATCAAGAGGCGCTTGCAGGTTACCCAGCAATGCCGGGAAGAGGATCTGGCGCGGGTCCGCCAAGCTTATGACGAAGCCGGTATTGATGCCGACCTGGCCCGGTTCTTCGACGGCATTCCGGCCCGCCTGGCGGCGGCCCATCTGTTGATCGGCCGGGCCGGGGCGTCGACCGTGGCCGAGGTTACGGCCATGGGCCGGCCGGCCATCCTGGTGCCCTATCCCCATGCCATCGACGATCATCAGTTCGCCAACGCCCGGGCCGTGGACGAAGCCGGGGCCGGTTGGTTGATGGCCGAAGACGTGTTCACGGCGGAACGCCTGGCCGGACGCTTGGCGTCGTTGTTGGGCAATCCCGTGCACTTGGCCCAGGCGGCGGCGGCGGCGGCCCGGATCGGTCGGCCGGACGCGGCGGCGCGGCTGGCGGACGCCGTGGCGGGGATCATGCGCAACGGGAATTCGGGCGACGGTGC
>JANQIJ010000185.1 GCA_028282185.1 Rhodospirillales bacterium | reverse complement strand
AAGGGTCTGCCCATGATCCACCTCCGACTACCGTGAATCACAAATCAGACAAAAAGGGAATCCCTAAAAAGATTCAGCCTATGCGCCCGATGCTCTAATCCAGGTCCAGCGGATAGACCGGCCGGCGGACGTTCTCGTAGACAAGGTCCCTGTAATTGCGCGACGTCAGGCCGCCGCCATCGTCGACGACGATGATCTTCGACGCGATCGGCGCGTAGGCGGCGCGGAAATGCTGCGCCGACTTGACGCAAAGCACGGCCCGTTCCGTCGGTTCGATCCCGGCATGTTTGAAATACATCTTGTCGTAATTCTGAAACCGGCCGGAAGCGATGACGATTTCCAAACCGCCGACGGTCAGCACCGCCGTCGGCCCCATATCGACCCGCGTGCCGGCGGTCATCGGTCCTTCCATGGCAAAGGTCCCGTCGGTCACGGCGGTCACCGTGCCGTCGACGGCGAGCGGGCCGCCCTGAACCTGGGGATCGACCAGGCCGCCGATGCTGAGTGACAGCTGTGCACCCAATCCGGCCCGGTGGCAAGCCTCGGCCGCCGCCGGATCGTAGAGCACGCCGTAGGCCGCGTTCTCAAGCCCGGCATCGACAAGCGCCGCCAACAACCGCGTCGCATCGCCATAGCCGCCGCCCCCCGGGTTATCGGCGAAATCGGCCAACACCACGGGTGCGCTCGGCGGGCCTTCGGCCAACGCGGCCGCAAGTTCGTCCATAGCCTCCGGAATCTTCACCGTTTCGATGGTCAGGCGATGGCGGTCGTCCCACAGCTTGGCCATGACCTTGTCGGCGATGGCGCCATGGGCCGGATTGTCGCCGTCCCCGGTGACGACGCAGCTGGGTCCCGCGTCATGGATATCGACCCAGGGAAAACCGCCATTGATCGATCCGGCCAGGCAACCCGGCGTCGCCGCCATCATCCCGTCCAACAGGGCCAGGCCCTCGGTCATCGGTCCGGGCGCCGTGGTCCGGCCGTGGTCGGCACCGTCCAGCATGCGCCCGCGGCGGACATGGGCCCGGGGTTTGATCTCGCCCGCCATCGCGCGCTGCAGCAGGTCGGCGGCCTGGGTCGCGATTTCCAACTGGTCGACATGGGGATAGGTCCGGTAACTGATCATGATGTCGGCGAGACCGGCCATCCGGTCGGTCACGTTGGCATGCAGGTCGAGCGTCACGGCGACGGGCACGTCCGGGCCGACGGCGTCGCGGACCGAAGCCAGCAGACGGCCCTCCCCGTCCTCGTCGTGTTCACAAGCCATGGCGCCGTGCAGGGCCAGGAAGACGCCATCGAAAGGACCGTCTTCCTTCAGCGTTTCGACGATCACCCGGGTGACGTGTTCGTGCATGTCCTGGGTGACGCGGCCGGACGGCGTCGCGTTGGCATAGATCGGATGGCGAACCCGCCAGCCATGGCGGTCGGCCGCGTCGAGCGCCGCGGCGATCTCCGTCGCCGTGCCCCGCATCTTGGCGGCGACCGCGTCGTCGCGGTAATAGCTGCGCGCCTTGTAGGCCGTCATGTCCGTCGGCAGCTTGGAAAAGGTATTGGTTTCGTGCTTGAAACCGGCGATCAGAACGCGTGGGGTCATCGGATGGTTCAGCCTTTCAACTTATTCAAATCCGGCAGCGGCCGGGCCAGGGCCGGGCGTGTCGCGAAATGTTGTTCAAGCGCATGCGCCACGGCCAGGACCAATGCGTCGGCGCCGTTCGGCCCCAAAATCTGCAGGCCGAAGGGCATGCCGTTATGGTCGACGCCGCAGGGCACGACACAGCCGCAGGCATGGACCATGGTCGGCGCATAGGTCATGGCCAGCCAACGCATGTAGGTCGGCATGGTCTCGCCGTTGATTTCCTCGACATAGAGCTGTTCGTGCGGAAACGGCGAGACCGAGGCGCCGGGGCAGATCAGCACGTCGACCTCGTCGAACATGTCCATGAACCGGGTCAGCGCCCGGCCCTGTTCGACGATCGCCCAGGCCACGTCCTTGGCGGTCCAGTCGAGGCCTCGCGTGGTGTTGTCGATGACGTTGGGGCCCAACAGGTCGCGGTGTTTTTCCAACCGCTCGCCATGGGCGGCGACGAAGGTGATGCCGCGGAAGACTTCGAACAGGCGATGGATGTCGCCGCCATCGTCGTCGAAACCGGGCGCCCGGTCCTGGGCCTCGGCGAAGACCCCCCGAAACATGTCCGTGCGCTCGGTGAAGATCCGGCGGATGTCATTGTCCACCGGGGCGCAGCCCAGATCCGGGGTGATCGCCGCGCGGATCGAACTCAGGTCCAGGCCGTCCGGCTGATCGAACAGGCGCGGATCGACCAGGCCCGAAAACGGATCGCGCCGGTCGTCGTCCATCTGCGCCTGCAGCAACAGGGCCGTGTCCTTGACCGTGCGGCCCATGGGGCCCAGCACCGACCAGGGCATCAATCGCGCGGGCCGGCCTTCCGACGGGACCGTGCCGATGG
>JANQIJ010000184.1 GCA_028282185.1 Rhodospirillales bacterium | reverse complement strand
AAGGGTCTGCCCATGATCCACCTCCGACTACCGTGAATCACAAATCAGACAAAAAGGGAATCCCTAAAAAGATTCAGCCTATGCGCCCGATGCTCTAATGCCTTTCTGGGTTTTGGTGTAGTACGCATGCAGTCTTTGGACGAACCGTTTATCATTTTGTTTTTCGGTCTGATCCATAACGAAAATCTCATGTTCCTGCTTTAGCTCCAGGAAATAGAAAAACCGTTCTTGAAGAAACACGTGATCTTTTCGCAGGTAGTGTTCGCTTGTAAATCCCTTAGGTGGTTTGGTTCCTCGCGGGATTAGACTGGCGAACAATACCGCTTGGTTGCCCTCCAATAGATCAAAAATGCGACGCGCCATCCTTCGGGATGCTTGGCCATAAGCGGTAAAGTCCCGGCGAGACGGCGGTTCCCTCTGAAGACTTTTCGTCAAAAACCTACTGACGCCGCGATGCCGCGACCCGTCGTCCAATGGATGCATCTGCTGGGACCACTCGATACGTTTTCGGGCAAGCAGCCTGCTCCCTTTGATTTCACCACCCAGTTCGGCGAATTTCGGCCCGAACTCCTCGACCACCGCACCGTTCCACCCTTGTATAAACGACCAAATACGGCTTGAGTGGATAGCAACGCCACCACGCACTTCAAAAGGTGTGTTCTTATGATCATGCCCACTTTCGTCCATGAACAGCAACCAACTCATAAGTCACCTTAATTAGAGTGCTAATTTTGATCATTTTAATCAAAAGCTGTATTTAGCACATCAATTGCCATTTACGAGAAAATCCGCCCGGAAATCGCGGATCACCCGATCCAGGCTCTCGTCCTCGGGACAGCCGATCTTCAAGGCCCGCGTCTGGTCCATGACCAAGGGCCAGGAGCCGCAGATCGCCGCCACCTGGGCATCCGGCCGGGGCGTGATCGGGCCCATGCGGATGCCCTCCTCGGCGGCGACCCGGTCCAGCGCCGCCTTCATTTCGGCGACGCTATAGACCTTGTTGGGCAGCGCCACGGACCGGTCCGGGCCGATGTCCCGGCCCGGTGCCTCATGGACAGCCAGGAAGCCCCCGACGGCCGAGCGGTAGCCCAGCAGCATCATCTGGAAATCGTCGGCCACGGGCTGGATATGCTCGCGGCCCTGCAAGGGCTCGCGGAAGATGCCGGACGCCCAGCCACTGGCCGCCGCGTTGGGCGTGCCCGGCCGGATGATGATCGTCGGAAGTCTGACGGTTCTGCCGTCGATATAGCCCTTCCGCGTGTAGTCGTTGATCGCCAATTCGCCGAAGGCCTTGGTCATGCCGTAGGTGGTTTCCGGCGTCTGCCGGGTCAGATCGTTCACTTCGCGCGGCAGGTCCGGCCCGCCGAAGGCGGCGAGCGACGAGGCGAACACCACCCGCGGCGCCGAGCCGACCGACCGCGCGGCTTCCAACACATTCAATCCGCCGTCCAGATTGACGCGGATCGCCAGATCGAAATCCTGCTCGCCGCCGGCGGAAACCACCGAGGCCAGATGAAAGATCGAAATGTCTTCACGGTCGACCAGGCGCTTCACCGTTTCGCGGTCGGAAATGTCGCCGGCGACCACGGAAACCCGGTCATCCATCCAATCGGCCGGCTCCTCCGGAACAACATGATCGAACAGCTGGAAGGCGTCCACGGGCAGCGGTCCGCCGCCGCCGGGGCCTTCCAAGGCGCCTTTCTCAAGGATTTCCCGGGCGATCATCGTGCCCAGGAATCCGCAACCGCCGGTTATCAGAACCTTCATGGCAGGATCGCCGTCAAGTTCGCCGCCGCCGTCTAGCCCAGCGGCCGCAGGCCGACCTTGTCGAGCACGCGGCCGACGCTGGGCCGTTGCTCGACCCGCTTGGCCAATGACCAAAGCGCCGGATAGGCGTCGTTGGTCTTGGGTTCCACCCGCAGGCCCCAGCGGGCATGGACCCAGGCCAGGACGTCGGCCAGGCTCATGGCGTCGCCGACCAGCCATTGGCGGCCTTCGGCCCATCCGTTGGTTCGCGTCATGGCCGCATGCCAAAGTTGCCGCCCCTTTTCCTTCAGGTCAGCCTGCACCGCTTCGTCATCGTGGAAACGGAACGGCCGAATGTGCAGACCGAAGGCCGGATGTTCCTGCGACGCCATGAAGTTCAGGCACATCACCATGCGGCCGTAATCCCAGCTGTCCGGCGCCGGGATCAGGTCGGACCCATAGCTGTTGGCGGTCCAGATCATGATCGCGACGCTTTCCGTCATCAGGCCGCCGTCGTCGTTGATCAGGGACGGCACCTGATGGCGCGGGTTGATCGCTTCGTAGTCGTCGGAGGCCAGCAATTCGTCGGAAACGGCGACCGCCTCATAATCGGCGCCGACGTCTTCCAGGACGACCATGGGCGCCATGGCGCAGGAACCGGGGCGGTAATAGAGCTTCATGTCGAGACCTCGCGTGGTTTGACAGCGGTTAGTTTCGGTCCAGGATGACCTTACCCTGGCCCGGATCATACCCCAGATAGAGGGCGTCATACATGGTGTCATCGATACGCAGCCAAGTTGTGCAACGGGCCGGCAAGGCGAACCGATTCCGCGTCTCGGCGTCAAGCGGGACGGCGAGGGTCCGGTAGGCGCCGCCCGGGATGCCCGCGTTCTTGCTTCCAGATCGACCCGTACCAGTACTGCATCAGGGCGACGGCGTTCCCCGGTTGCACCGCCTCCTCGGCCCGCGGGGGCGGGGTCCAGTTCAAAAGCGAGACGCCGCAGGCGAGGAATATCGCAGCGGATCGTTTCATGCCTTTTCCGGATACAAACCCTTGAGCCCCTCGGCCGAAGCCGGGGCGACGCCGCGTTCGGTGATCAGGCCGGTGACGAGGCGCGCGGGCGTCACGTCGAAGGCGTAATTGGCGGCGGGGCTGTCGTCCGGAGTGATCGAGACCTGGACGACTTCACCGGCCGCGATCTTGCCGGTCATCTTGGTCACTTCGTCGGACGCCCGCTGTTCGATGGGGATGTCATGGACGCCGTCATGCAGCGTCCAATCGATGGTCGGGCCGGGCAACGCCACGTAGAACGGCACGTTGTTGTCATGGGCCGCCAGCGCCTTCAGATAGGTGCCGATCTTGTTGCAGACATCACCCGACGCCGCCGTCCGGTCCGTCCCGACAATACAGAGGTCGACCTCCCCGTGCTGCATCAAATGGCCGCCGACATTGTCGACGATCACCGTATGCGGCACGCCGTGCTGACCCAGTTCCCAGGCGGTGAGCGAGGCGCCCTGGTTGCGCGGCCGGGTCTCGTCGACCCAGACATGAACGCCGATGCCGGCGTCATGGGCCTTATAGATCGGCGCCAGCGCCGTGCCCCAATCGACGGTCGCGAGCCAGCCGGCGTTGCAA
>JANQIJ010000160.1 GCA_028282185.1 Rhodospirillales bacterium | reverse complement strand
AACGGGGACGCGCCTATCGAATCTTTACCGGGGCGCCCATGCCCGTTGGCGCCGACGGGACACAGTCGAGCGGACCGGACACCGTGTTCATGGAAGAGGATGCAACCCGCGACGGGGAAGCGGTCGTCCTGCCCAAGGGACTGAAGCCCGGCGCCAACCGGCGGTTCGCCGGTGAAGACGTCAAGCAGGGCGATGTGATCCTCAACGCCGGGCGGATGCTGCGCGCCCAGGACATCGGCCTGGCGGCCTCTGTCGGCCGGGCGGAACTGCCGGTCCGCTGCCGCCTGCGGGCCGCTGTGTTTTCCACCGGCGACGAGGTGCGCGATCCCATCGCCGGCGCCGACCAGGCGATGGACGGCTGCATCTATGACGCCAATCGGTTCACGGTCATGGGCCTCCTCGAAGGGCTCGGCGCATGGGTGACCGACCTGGGCATCCTGCCGGACGATCCGGACGCGATCCGCCGGGCGCTGGCGGAGGCGGCCCGGGAAAATGACCTATTGATCACCTCGGGCGGGGTGTCCGCCGGCGAGGAAGACCACGTCAAGGCGGCGGTCGAGGCCCTGGGCTCGATCCATTCCTGGCGTTTGGCGATCAAGCCCGGGCGGCCCATCGCGCTCGGCCAGGTCGGCGACCGGGCGTTCGTCGGGCTGCCGGGAAACCCGGTGGCGGCGATGGTCACCTTCATGGTCGTCGCCCGGCCCTTGGCGCTGCTTTTGTCGGGCGCGGCGGAGATTGCCGCACCACGCTTCCCGGTCAAGGCCGGCTTTGCCTATAAAAAGAAGTCCGGTCGCCGGGAATGGGCGCGGGTATCGCTCACGGCCAATGGCGGCGGCCTGCCCGTGGCGATCAAGAGCCATTCGTCTGGGGCCGGCATTCTCAGGTCGATGGTTGAAGCCGACGGCCTGGTCGAATTGCCCGAGGACGTTACCCGGATCGAGGAAGGGGCGACCGTCGATTTCCTGCCGTTCAATGAGGTGATGTGAATGAGGTTGATGTATTTCGCCTGGCTGCGCGAAAAGGTTGGGGTTTCCGAGGAACAGGCCGAACCGCCGGCCGAGGCGGTGACGGTGGGTCAACTTCTTGATTGGTTGGAGGGCCGAGGCCAGGGCTACGCCGATGCCTTCGCCGACCGAACGATTGTTCGGGTCGCGGTAAATCAGGAATATGTTACTCTGGACCACCCGGTGGCGGCAGGCGATGAAGTTGCCTTCTTCCCGCCGGTCACCGGCGGTTGAGAAACGGACACGTCAACGGATAGGACACATGATCCGGGTTCAATCGGAAGATTTCGATCTCGGCGCCGAATTGGCGATGTTGACCCGGGGCAACCATGGGATCGGCGGGTTGTGCTCGTTCGTCGGCCTGGTCCGTGACATGGCCGGCGACGCGGCCATCAGCGCCATGACGCTGGAACATTATCCGGGCATGACCGAGCGCGAGCTTGAACGGATCGAGGCCGAGGCCCGGGCGCGCTGGCCGTTGGATGCAACGCTCATCATACACCGCTATGGCCGGTTGCAGCCCGGCGACCAGATCGTCCTGGTCGCCGCCGCCTCGGCCCACCGTCAGGCAGCCTTCGAGGCCTGCCATTACCTGATCGATTTCCTGAAGACCCGGGCGCCGTTCTGGAAACTGGAAGACACGCCGGATGGCGGCCAATGGGTCGATGCCCGGGCCAGCGACGACAAGGCTGTCGCCCGTTGGGTTGACCACGACAACCCAGGGCATGAAAAGGCCGCCGAGTGAGCGACGTCGCGGCGCTGACGGCGGGCCTGAAGCTCATCTTTTTCGATTTTGACGGCGTCTTGGTCGAATCCAACGAGATCAAGATCGAGGCCTTCCGCCGGCTTTACGCCCCCCATGGCGAAGAGGTCGTCCGCCAGGTGGTCGAGGAACATATCCGCCAGGAAGGCATCTCCCGGGTCGTCAAGCTTGAGCGGTTTCACCGCGAATTTCTGGGCAGCGACCTGGACGCTGACGCTTTGGCGGTGCTGGCCAAGGACTACGGCCAGATGGTCGAGGACGCCGTCGTCGCCTGCGACGCGGTGCCCGGCGCGGCTGAAGCGCTTGACGCTTGGCGCGGACGGATCCCGCTTTACGTGGTCTCCGGCATGCCCCAGGACGAACTGCGCCGGATCGTCCGGCGGCGCGGTATAATCGACCATTTCGCGTCGGTCTTTGGCTCGCCACGGCTTAAACCCGATATCGTCCGCCAGGTCCTGGAGGAAACGGGAACCGCCGCGGACGCGGCCCTGTTCGTCGGCGACTCGCTGACCGATTTCGATGCTGCCAAGGCCGCCGGCACGCGGTTCCTCGGGCGGGTCGCGATTTGGCGCGACAGCCGCTTTCCGCCGGACACGACGATTACGCCGGATTTGTGGCCGCTGGCCCGGGCGGCGACGGGATAAGGGCGAGGGCCATGAGCGACGACGATATCGAAGATGGCGACCGCGCCGGTTTCCAGCCGATCAAGGCCTATAAGAACAGCCGGTTCCTAAATTCGGCCGATGCCCGGGGAATTCGCATCCTGTCGGAATACCTGGAACCGGATGCCCGGTTTCGCGAATTCGAGGTCGCCGATACGGTGGTCTTTTTCGGTTCGGCCCGGATTCGCGACCGGCAAACGTCGGAACGGCGCTTGGCGCGGGCGCGTGAAGGGGAGGGGGACCTAGCCGCGGCCGAACGGGGACTGGTCATGTCGCGGTTCTACGAGGACGCGCGGGCCCTGGCCTTCCGCCTGACCGAATGGTCCAAGGGGCTGGCCGGGGCTGAGCGGCGCTTCATCGTCTGTTCCGGGGGCGGGCCGGGGATCATGGAGGCCGCCAATCGCGGTGCCTCCGAAGCCAGGGGGATCAACATCGGCCTCGGCATTTCCCTTCCCAATGAGCAGTTCAACAATCCGCATATCACCCGGGAGCTGTCGTTCGAATTCCATTACTTCTTTATGCGCAAGCTATGGTTCGTCTATCTGGCCAAGGCCATCGTCGTCTTTCCCGGCGGTTTCGGAACCATGGACGAACTGTTCGAAAGCTTGACCCTGGTGCAGACCGGCAAGCTGCGTAAGGCCATGCCGATCGTGCTCTATGGCCGGGATTTCTGGGACGCGGCCATGAACCTGGACGCGCTGATCGAACACGGCACGATTTCGCCAGGCGACAGGAACCTATTCACCATCGTCGATGACGTGGATACGGCGTTCCAAGTGATTGCCGGCGAACTGGAAAACAGCCTGGACACCCCGCCGGGGCCGGGCCTGTAGCACGGGGTCTGCGACCCCGACAGACACCGAATGCAGCCGAGCGGCTCATGGGACCGCGCGACCGATTGCGCATCTCGATGGCCTCTGACGGCCGGACGGCGGGTACGAACCGACCCCAAGAGATAAGCCAGACACCTCTTGCGGGGCGCGGTTCGCATGGGCCTTGACGAAGGCTTCCAGATACTTTTGCGCAACACGCCAATCGCGCCCGAATTTCACGGCGCGCAGATCCTGTTCGTGAATCCAGATGCGGACGGTGCTTTCCTTGACTTTCAGGAGGTCCGCAACCTCATGAACGGTCAGCATGGGTTTGCTGAGCATGCTTGCCTGCCGTTTTTCTTATCATCTTGTATATATTTTTATCTGTTTGTTGAAGTTTTAAAATCTTTGACTATCTTTCTATCTGCGTAACCGTGTGTGAGACATTTTTAGGTATTTTTCGAAGGAAACTAACCATGCAGCCGGCGGACGGTACAATTTCAAGGACCGTGTATCATAAGGCATTTGGAGCGGGTGCTCCTGTTCCTTGCTACGGCAACCGCGTTGGTCATGGACAATTCGCCTCTGCAAAGCGTCTACGATGCTTTTTTGACCACGCCGGTGACGGTGCAGATCGGTGTGCTCAGCGGATCACTGATGTCCGGCATGGTCGGCTTCCTGGTGCTGCCTTGGGCGATGCCCGCGCCGCGGCGCGAGGAGCCGGTGGGGCGGCCGGCGGATTCATCGGCGTAGCCCGGCCCACATCGCGCCGCTTTTGATCATCGATCCATGCAATCGAGGTAGAAGATGAACCCACAGAACCTTCTTGACCAGTTCCTCGGCGCAGGGACCAGCGCCCGCGCCGGACAGGCCGTGCAGAACGCCAAGGGCGGTCTGGCCAACAGCGGCCTTGGTGGCGTCGCCGGCGGTCTGGCCGCGGGTGGAGTCCTCGGTCTGTTGGTCGGCAACAAGAAGGCGCGCAAGAAAGTGGGCAAACTGGCCGGTGGCGTGGTCGGCTATGGGGGAGCCGCCGCCTTGGGTGCGCTCGCCTACCGGGCCTATCAGAACTGGCAGTCAGGCCAGGACCCCGCGGCGCAGGGCCAGCCGCCGGCCCAGCCGCAAGCCTCGGCCGCGTCGGCCCCGGCTGCCCAGCAGCCGGGGCTTCAGATCCCGCCGGCGGATTCCCGGTTCCTGCCGTCCGCCGCGGCCGACGGACAGGGCAGGCCCTTCGAACTGGCCCTGATCCTGGCGATGATCGCCGCGGCCAACGCCGATGGCCATATCGGGCCCGAGGAACAACGCCAGATCTTCGACCGGGTCGGTGAAATGCCGCTCGACGCCGAAGACAAGGCCTTCGTCTTCGACAGCCTGGGCAAACCGCCGTCACTGCAGGAAATCGCCGGCATGGCCGGAAACGAAGAACAGGCGGCGGAGCTCTACCTGGCGTCCTGTCTGGCCATCGACATCGACCATCCGGCGGAAGAGGCCTATCTGGAAGCGCTGGCCGGGCGATTGCGCCTGGCTCCGGAATTGGCGGCGCATCTCCGCCAACAGGCCGAGGGCGTGTCGCTCAGCGCCTGAACCTCGCCCCATATTCATCGACGCGGTCTCGCCCGGGGGCCGGTTCAATGGACCTCGGGTTTTTCTTTGGATCATCGCGCAAAGCCACCGCCGCGGGGCAGCTGCCCCGCTCGGGTTTTGCTGACGCTTACGTGAAGCCACTTTCGCGCCTCTGACGAGGCTCTCGGGTTTTGCTTGATGTTCGCGCAAAGCCACCGTCGCAGGGCAGCTGCCCCGCTCGGGTTTTGCGACTAGCCGATAATCCCGTTGAGTGTCGCGCTGGGCCGCATGGCGGCGGCCAGTTTGGCCGCGTCCGGCCGGTAATAGCCGCCCAGATCCTGGGCCGCGCCCTGGGCCGCGTCCAGTTCGCCGACGATCGCTTCCTCGTTGGCCGCCAGTTGCTCGGCGATGGGCGCGAAGTGGGCCTTCAGATCGGCATCGTCGTCTTGGGCCACCAAGGCCTCGGCCCAATAAAGCGCCAGGTAATAATGGCTGCCCCGGTTGTCCAGTTCGCCAACCTTGCGGCGCGGTGACTTGTTGGTATCCAGCAGCTTTTCCGTCGCCCGGTCGACGGTCATTGCCAGAACCGCAGCCTTCGCGTTGCCGCTGCGATTGGCGAGATGTTCCAAGGAGGCGCCCAGGGCGCAGAACTCGCCCAGGCTGTCCCAGCGCAGGTGGCCTTCTTCCACCATTTGCTGAACATGTTTCGGCGCCGAGCCGCCAGCCCCGGTTTCGAACAGACCGCCGCCGTTCATCAACGGCACGATGGACAGCATCTTGGCGCTGGTCCCGACTTCAAGGATCGGGAACAGATCTGTCAGGTAGTCGCGCAGCACGTTGCCGGTGACCGAGATCGTGTCCTGGCCCCCCTTCATGCGCTTGAGGGAGAAGCGTGCCGCTTCCCTGGGCGCCATGACGTGCAGTTCTAGGCCCGCCGTGTCATGGTCCTGTAGATAAGTTTCGGCCTTGGCGATCAGTTGCGCGTCATGCGCCCGGTCCTTGTTCAGCCAGAACACCGCCGGCGCGCCGGTCGCCCGGGCACGTGTCACCGCAAGCTTCACCCAATCGCGGATCGGCGCGTCCTTGGTCATGCACATGCGCCAGATGTCGCCGGCTTCCACCGCGTGTTCGTGGACCGTCCCGCCGGCGCCGTCGATCACCCGAAAGGTGCCGTCGGCCGGGGCGATGAACGTCTGTGGATGGGAGCCGTATTCCTCGGCCTTCTGCGCCATCAGGCCGACGTTCGGCACGGTGCCCATTTCCGACGGGTCGAAGGCGCCATGCTCCTTGCAGAAGTTGATGGTCTCTTCATAGACCGGGGCGTAAGAGCGGTCGGGAATCACGCATTTGGTGTCCCGTTCTTGGCCGTCCGGACCCCAGCCCTTGCCGCCGCCGCGGATCAGGGCGGGCATGGAGGCATCGATGATCACGTCCGACGGCACATGCAGGTTGGTAATGCCCCTGTCGGAGTTGACCATGTACATGTCCGGCCCGGCGGCCAGGGCCGCTTCGATATCGGCCTTGATCTCGGGCAGGCCGTCGACCTTGTTCATCAGATCGCCCAAACCGTTGTTGGGATCGACCCCGGCGCTTTCCAGCGCCGCGCCGTGCTTGTCGAAGACGTCGGCCAGAAAGGCCTTAACCGCATGGCCGAACAGCACCGGGTCCGAGACCTTCATCATCGTCGCCTTTAGATGCAGAGAGAACAGCACCCCTTGTTGCTTGGCCTCGGCAATCTGTTCGCGCAAGAAGGTCGACAGCGCCCTGGCGCTCATGAAGGTGGCGTCGACCACCTCGCCGTCCTGGAGCGGGTGATTATCCTTCATGACCATGACATTGCCGGCGCCATCGACGAATTCGATGCGGCCCGAACCGGCCTGACCGGCGGTCAGCGTCGCCGATTTTTCATTGGCGAAGAAGTCGCCCCCCGCCATGGAGGAAACGTGGGTTTTGGAATCGGCGGACCAGGCGCCCATGGAATGGGGGTTTTTCTTG